>NZ_CACVCE010000018.1:0-47665 GCF_902729445.1 Magnetospirillum sp. LM-5
GGGATCGCCGAGTTTTTCCGCAGTCTGTTATATCGCTTTATCCCTAAACCTCGCCCGGGGCCTTGGTCACCAGGGCCAGGGCGTGGACCGGGCCGGCCAGTTCGTCGGCCAGCAGGGCATTGACCAGCCGATGGCGGTCGACCCGGGACTTGCCGGCGAAGGCGGCCGAAACCACCTGGACGTTGAAATGGGTTTCCCCCCCCGGCTTGTGGCCGGCATGGCCGACATGGCGGTTGGATTCATCGACCACCACCAGGATTTCCGGGGAAAGACCCTCGGTCAGCTTGCGTTCGATGCTGGCCTTAACCGTCATGATGGCTCCTTGCGCGACAGACAATTGACCCCAGGTGGGGGTGGAAACGGTCACCGTCAAGAGCGGACCGACCTCAGGAACGAATTGACCTCGGTACGCAAGAGCTCGCTTTGCTCGCCCAGGGCGTGGGCGGCGGCCAGCAACCCTTTGGCGGCGGCGGCGGTCTGGTCCGAGGCCCCGCGCACCGCGCCGACACTGTGCGAGACCTGGTCGGTCCCGCCCGAAGCCAGTTGGATATTGCGGCTGATCTCGCGCGTGGCGGCGGTCTGTTCCTCGACGGCGGCGGCGATGGCCGCCGAAATCTGGCTGATGTCGCCGATGGTGACGCCCATGGCGCGGATCGAGACGACCGTCTGCTTGGTTTCGCCCTGGATCGCCGAAACCTGCTGGCCGATCTCGTCGGTCGCCTTGGACGTCTGGTTGGCCAGGGCCTTGACCTCGTTGGCGACGACGGCGAAGCCCTTGCCGGCGTCGCCGGCCCGGGCCGCCTCGATGGTGGCGTTCAAGGCCAGAAGGTTGGTCTGCTGGGCGATGGTGTTGATCAATTGCACCACCTCGCCGATCCGCTCGGCGGCGTGGGCCAGCTTGCCGACCATGTCGTTGGTCCGCTCGGCCTGGCTCACCGCCGCCTGGCTGATATCGGCCGAGCGCGCCACCTGGGACCCGATCTCGTCGATCGAGGCGGTCAGTTCCTCGCTGGCCGAAGCCACCGTCTGGACGTTGACCGAGGCTTCCTCGGCGGCCTGGGCGACGCTGGCGGCACTGGCCGAGCCGTCGGCGGCGGCCGAGCGCATCTCCTCGGCCAGTCGGCGCAATCCCTGGGCGGCATCGACCACGCCTGCGACGATATCGCCGACCTTGGCCTCGAACCCATCGGCGATCCGGCGCAATTCCGCCTGGCGCTCGGCCTGCCCGCGGTCCTCGGCGGCTTGTCGCTCGGCCTCCATCTGCGCCTTCTGGGCGGCATTGTCACGAAACACCGCCAACGCCTTGACCATCGCCCCGATTTCGTCGCCGCGATCGCCATCGGCCACCTCGACGGCAAGGTCGCCTTTGGCCAGCCGATGCATGCGGCCGATCACCGAGGCCAGGGGCACCGTGATCTGGCGGATCACCAGGATGGCGATGACGACGGTGACGGCGATCACCAGCGCGGCGATCCCCGCCAGCCGGGTCATCAGGGCCTGAACCCGCACCTCGACGTCGTCCATGTAGATGCCGGTCCCCACCATGATTCCCCATTCGGCCGACTTGCCGGCATAGGAGAGTTTGGGCTGGGGCTGATCGGCACCGGGCCGGGGCCACAGGTAATTGACGAAGCCCCCGCCGCCATTGGCGGCATCGACCAGTTCCTTGATCGGACGCCGGCCGCTGGGGTCCTTCATCTCGAGCAGACTCTTGCCGATGATCTCGGCCTTGGGATGGACCAGGGTGGTGCCGTCGCCATCGAACACGAAGACGTATTCGGTGCCGTCATAGCGCATCGCCCCGATGGCGGCGAAGGCGCGGGAACGCGCCTCGTCGATGCTGACCCGGCCGGCCTGGGCGTCCTTGTGGAAGGCCGTCAGAATCCCCAAGGCGGTGGTGGTGATGCTTTTGACCTTCGCCTCGCGTTCCTCGATCACCGTTTGCTCGATCAGATCGTGGCTGGCCCAGCCCAACGCCAGGAAAGCGACCGTCGACACGATGATGGGAAGCCAGATCTTGATGGCGATGGGAATGTTGCGAGCTGAGAGCATGAATCCCTCCCGCTTTGCGCGGGCTTGGGGCACCCGCTTGGCATCGGTCGATTAGTCTAGCACAGCAAGACGATCAGGATAAGCGTCGGTATTACGGCGCCCAATGGTAGAATGCGCACCGAGCCGATCCCTTGTCCCCCGTTCACCCCGCCTTGAAACCATTCGCGCCAACCTTCATTATAGGCGGATGCGTTCAACCAGTACCAAACGCTCCTGGCGCCAGATACATGACCACGCCGAGGAGCGGCCCCAGACCAGGGCCTGCGACCACCCCGGATGCGTTCATGCCGGCGAATACCGGGCCCCCAAGGGTCGCGACCAGCTGGATCAGTATTACTGGTTCTGCCTGGACCATGTGCGCGCCTATAACGCGTCGTGGGATTTCTACAAGGGCATGAGCCCCGACGAGATCGAGGACGAAATCCGCCGCTCGACCACCTGGCAGCGGCCGACCTGGCCGTTGGGGGCCAAGACCGGCAACCGCCGCTTCAATTTCGGCATCCACGACCCGCTGGGCGTGTTCGACGATGTCGCCGAGGATTTGGAAAAGGCCCGCACCCGCCCGCCGACGCCGGAAGAACTGGCCCTGGCCGAGCTGGAACTGGCAGGCCCCGTCACCATCGCCGAGATCAAGGCCGCCTATAAGGTCCTGGTCAAACGCCACCATCCCGATGCCAACAATGGCGACAAGGAATCCGAAGAACGCTTCAAACGCATCAGCCAGGCCTATAAGCTGCTGATGACCGCACTTTCCGCCTGACGCCCCGACCGACAAGGGTAATCCCGACATGACCGCTTCTTCCGCCAGCCCGCTCGCCTCGGACCATCCGCTGGCCGTTCCCGACACCAAGGTCAACGTGCGCGACGCCTTCGGGCTCGACATCGACCTGGACGTGCCGGCCTTCTCGGTCGGCTCCGAGCATGTGCCCGACCCCGACCCCGCCTATCGCTTCGACCGCGACACCACGCTGGCCATCGTCGCCGGCTTCGCCTTCAACCGCCGCGTCATGGTCCAGGGCTATCACGGCACCGGCAAGTCGACCCATATCGAACAGGTCGCCTCGCGCCTCAACTGGCCGTGCATCCGCGTCAACCTGGACAGCCATGTCAGCCGCATCGACCTGATCGGCAAGGACGCCATCGTCTTGAAGGACGGCCAGCAGATCACCGAATTCCGCGAGGGCATCCTGCCGTGGGCGCTGCAGCACCCCTGCGCCCTGGTGTTCGACGAATACGACGCCGGCCGCCCCGACGTGATGTTCGTCATCCAGCGCGTCCTGGAAGTCGAGGGCAAGCTGACGCTTTTGGATCAGAACCGGGTGATCCGGCCGCATCCGGCCTTCCGGCTGTTCGCCACCACCAACACCGTCGGCCTGGGCGACACCACCGGCCTTTATCACGGCACCCAGCAGATCAACCAGGGCCAGATGGACCGCTGGAATATCGTCGCCACCTTGAACTATCTGGAACACGATGCCGAGGTGGCCATCGTCGCCGCCAAGCTGCCGGCTTACCAGACCCCCGAGGGGCTGGAGACCGTCAACCGCATGGTGTCGCTGGCCGACCTGACCCGCCAGGGCTTCATGAATGGCGACATCTCGACGGTGATGAGCCCGCGCACGGTGATCACCTGGGCCGAGAACGCCAAGATTTTCGGTGACCTCGCCTTCGCCTTCCGCCTGACCTTCCTCAACAAGTGCGACGAGGTCGAGCGGCCGGTGGTGGCCGAATATTTCCAGCGCGCCTTCAATATCGAACTGCCGCAATCGCCCGCCCGGGTGGTGATGTAAGGACCAATCCCGGTGGCGCCAGACCGCAACCATCCCAACAGCGGTCACGACCGCGAGGAAAGCCCGGTCGAGCTGATGAAGCGCTGTACCGCCGGCGTGCTGCGCGCCGTCGCCGGCCGCGCCGACCTGGAAGTGTCCTATGCCGCCGCCGGCTCGTCGGTCCGCGGCGTCGAGGTGCGGCTGCCGGCGCCGCCGCGCACCATGGCGCCGGCCGATCTGGTGCGGCTGCGCGGCACCGCCGACGCCGTGGCGTTGCGCTTTCGCTATCACGACGAGGCCCTGCACGCCGCCCGCATGCCGCCCGGGTCCGAGGCCCGCAAGGTCTATGACGCCGTCGAGCAGGCCCGTATCGAGGCGCTGGGCGCCCGGCGCATGGCCGGCGTCGCCGCCAACATCGAAGGCGTGCTGGAACAGCGCGCGCGGTCCGAGGGGCTGGACCGGGTGACCCGGCGCGAAGAGGTGCCGCTGGCCGACGCCATGCGCCTGATCGCGCGCCAGCATTTCCTGGGCGCCCCGCCGCCGCCCTCGGCGGCGAAGGCCGTCGAGCTGTGGCGGGCCTATGTCGAGGACAAGGTCGGCGCCAGCCTGGACCATTTGAAGGCGCTGATCGATTCCGAGGCCGATTTCGCCGGCGGCCTGAAAAGCCTTTTGACCCAGCTGGAATTGTTCGCCGACAACGAGCTGGAAGACGAGCGCCAGGAAAGCGAGGACGACACCCAGGAAGCCCGCGAGGGCCAGTCGGCCGGCCAGTCCGACCAGGACAAGGATTCCGAGGGTCAGGGCTCGCAAGCGGAAGGCCAGCCGCAGGCCGCCCCCGGTGCCGCCGAGGGTGACGGCCAGCAAGACGGACTGGAAAGCGGCGAAGAGCTGACCATGGCCGGCGCCGGCACCGAAGAGCCGGGCGGCCCCAGCCGGCGCAATTCGATGTTCGCCGATGGCGGCCGCGATCCGGCCAACCGGCCCTATCGCCCCTTCACCACCAAGTTCGACCAGGTGGTCGCCGCCGAGGATTTGTGCGAGCCCGAGGAGCTGACCCGCCTGCGCGCCCAGCTCGACAACCAGCTGGCCCACCTGCAGGGCGTGGTCTCGAAACTGGCCAACCGGCTGCAGCGCAAATTGATGGCCCAGCAGACCCGGTCGTGGGATTTCGACCTGGAGGAGGGCATCCTCGACACCGGCCGGCTGGCCCGCATCGTCGCCAACCCGACCCATTCTTTGTCCTTCAAGTTCGAGAAGGAAACCGAGTTCCGCGACACCGTGGTCACCTTGCTGATCGACAATTCCGGCTCGATGCGCGGCCGCCCGATCACCGTGGCGGCGATGAGCGCCGAGATCCTGGCCCGCACCCTGGAACGCTGCGGCGTCAAGGTCGAGGTGCTGGGCTTCACCACCCGGGCGTGGAAGGGCGGCCAGGCCCGCGAGATGTGGCAGACCGAGGGCAAGCCGGTCCATCCCGGCCGCCTGAACGATCTGCGCCACATCGTCTACAAGGCGGCCGACGCGCCGTGGCGGCGGGCCCGGCGCAACATGGGCCTGATGCTGCGCGAAGGCATCTTGAAGGAGAACATCGACGGAGAGGCGCTGCTGTGGGCGCACGAGCGCCTGCTGGGCCGGCCGGAGCAGCGGCGCATCCTGATGGTGATCTCGGACGGCGCCCCGGTCGATGATTCGACCCTTTCGGTCAATCCCGGCAATTTCCTGGAAAAGCACCTGCGCGAGGTGATCGAGTTCATCGAGACCCGCTCGGGCGTCGAACTGATCGCCATCGGCATCGGCCACGACGTCACCCGCTATTACCGCCGCGCCGTCACCATCATGGACGCCGAGGAACTGGGCGGCACCGTCATGCGCCAGTTGACGGCGCTGTTCGACGAGGGCGAGCAGCGCGCGGCTGGACAGGCCCGGCGCTGATCATTATAAACTTTCCTGAATTACGGTATGACCGCCTTGGGTCCGCCAGCCTTCCGGTTGGCGGGCTTTTTTTCTGGCCATTCCGTCAAACCCAAGTCCCGCACGATCGCCCGGGCCTCGGCCACCTCGTGGGCGCTGGCCGGCCGCCTGAGCCCGGCATGCTGCCCGGCCCGGTGGGCGGGTTGGTAATCATCCAGAATCTGGACAAAAACCCCGGCCGGCAACCAGCCCAGGGCGGCCCGGGTGGCGGCCAGTCCGTCGGGCAGCACCCGGTGGCGGACCAGCACACCCTGGTCGGGATCGGACGGCGCCATCGGCCCGACCTGATCCAGCATCGCCGCCACCGCCGCCCGCGAGGCCGCCACATAGCCGTTGATGCCGGCCAATTGGCGGGCGGTACGGTCGCAGCCGAACTTGATTTCCGGGCGGAAACTGGCGATGCGCCCGGCCAGCGCCGCCAAGGCTTCGGGTCCGTCGAAGGCGGTCGAGACCCAGGCCAGCCTCATGGTCAGGCCGGGCAACAGGTCCAGCGCCTCGAGCAGTTGCTCGGCGACATGGGCGGGATGGACCAGATCCAACCGCCCGATCCCCGCCGCCTGCTGATCGGCCAGGATGGCGGCCAGTTGGGCCGCATCGACCGCGCGCCCCACCCCGTCACGGTTGGCCACCGGCGTCGGGCAGAACAGGCAGGCCAGCGAGCAGCCGGCGAACACCAACCGCCCCGGCGACATATCCGCCACCCGGGCCAACCGGCCGACCCGGCAGCCGGGCTTGGCGGTTTCCCGGGTGCGATCGGCGCCGCAACGCCGGGCGCAGGTGGTGCAGCGGGTGAAGCTCATGGCGCACCATAGCACGAGACGCAACCCGAATGATGAATTCGGGTTGCGTCTCCAGCGCCCATTGAGGGCGCGGCCAAGGGGCCGGAGGCCACGCCCGGCGAGGGCGAATACAACGGCCATTCTTAATGGCCGTTGATATGAATCGCTTTACAGCATCGCCCGCCCCGGCCAATAGTCAGGGCGCGTCAGGGGGAAAAGCGCACGTGATCGACGTTCGGCCGGTCATCTATGTCAACGGCATCCTGCTGCTGGTTCTGGCCGGGGCAATGGGCCTGCCTGCCCTGGTCGATTGGGTCGGCGGCGACGATGATTGGCGGGTGTTCGCCATCTCCGCCGCCGTGACCTTGCTGGTGGGAGCGGCGATGATGCTGGCCACCTACAGCAGCGAGCGGCCCAAATTCACCACCCGCCAGGCCTTCTTGCTGACCGCCACCGCCTGGTTCGGCATGGCCCTGTTCGGCGCGCTGCCCTTCACCTTCTCCGGCCTGAAGATGAGCTATACCGACGGCTTCTTCGAGGTGGTGTCGGGCCTGACCACCACCGGGGCCACGGTGATCGTCGGGCTGGACCAGGCCCCCAAGGGCATCTTGCTGTGGCGCGCTTTGGTCAACTGGCTGGGCGGCGTCGGCATCATCGTCATGGCCGTCGCCGTGCTGCCGTTCCTGGGCATCGGCGGCATGCAGCTGTTCAAGATGGAAAGCTCGGACAAGTCCGACAAGGTCCGTGCCCGCACCTCGCAGGTGGCCGGCGGCATCGTCCAGGTCTATGCCGTGCTGACCCTGCTCTGCACGCTTCTGCTGTGGCTGGCCGGCATGAACTTCTTCGATTCGCTCTGCCACGCCATGTCGGCCCTGGCCACCGGCGGCTTTTCCACCTCGGACGCCTCGCTGGCCACCTGGGACATCCCGGCGGTCCACTGGATCCTGACCCTGTTCATGGCCCTGGGCGGCGCCACCTTGGCCCTGTTCGTGGCGCCGTGGCAGCGCCCGGGCTGGAACCCGCTGAAGGACAGCCAGACCCAGTGGTACATGACCTTCCTGGCCTTCTTCTCGGCCCTGTTGACCCTGTGGCAATGGGGGGTCAACGACATGGAGCCAGGTGACGCGCTGCGCCACGCCACCTTCAACGTGGTGTCGATCACCACCACCACCGGCTTCGTCTCGACCGATTACAGCCTGTGGGGCGGCTTTCCCCAGGTGGTGTTCTTCTTCCTGTGCTTCATCGGCGGCTGCACCGGCTCGACCTCGGGGGCGGTCAAGGTGTTCCGCTGGGAAGTGCTGTTCGGCATGGCCGGCATCCATCTGCGCCGCTTGCTGCATCCGCACGGAGTGTTCGTCATCAATTTCAACCGCCGCCTGATCTCGGAAGCGGTGGTCGATTCGGTGCTGGGTTTCGTGGTGATGTACTTCCTGACCTACGCCGTCTTCACCTTCCTGCTGGCGGTGGCCGGGCTGGATTTCGTCACCGCCCTGACCGGCTCGGCGGCGGCGCTGGGCAATATCGGCCCCGGCCTGGGCGAGGTGATCGGCCCGGCCGGCACCTACAAGCCGCTGCCCGATATCGCCAAGTGGCTGCTGTCCATCGAAATGATCATGGGCCGCCTGGAGCTGTTCACCGTCATCGCCTTGTTCTCGCGTTCGTTCTGGCGAGGCTAGCGGCCGATGATCGTCGATCCCCGCCCCGTCCTGACCCTGGTTGGCAAGATTCTGTGCGGTCTGGCCGCCACCATGCTGATCCCCGCCGCCTTCGACTGGAAGGCCGGCCATGGGGAATGGCAGGCCTTCACCACCGCCGCCTTCGTCACATCGCTGTGCGGCCTGGCCCTGGCGCTGGGCATGCGGACACCGCGCCGGACCTTGTCGATCCGCCAGGCCTATCTGACCGCGGCGGCCTGCTGGCTGGTGCCGACCTTCTTCGCCGCCCTGCCCTTCCTGTGGGGCGAGGCGCAATTGCCGCTGGTCGATGGCTGGTTCGAGGCGGTCAGCGGCATTACCGGTACCGCCTCGACGGTGCTGGTCGGTCTGGACCGCCTGCCGCCCGGCCTGCTGTTGTGGCGCGGCCTGCTGCAATGGATGGGCGGCATCGGCATGATCGTCATGGCGGTGGCGGTGCTGCCCGGCTTGAATGTCGGCGGCATGCAGATGTTCCGTATCGAGGTGCTGTCCGGCCAGGACCGCGCCACCCCGCGCGCCGCCCGGATCGGCAGCACCATCGTCGGCGTCTATGTGTTGCTGACCGTGACCTTGTACCTGGCCCTGTGGGCGGCCGGCATGGGCCGGTTCGAGGCGCTGGTCCACGCCATGACCACCCTGTCGACCGGCGGCTTTTCCACCCGCGACGCCCAATTGGCCCATTTCGACCGCGCCTCGATCGACCTGATCGTCGCCATCGGCATGGTGGTGGGCGGCCTGCCGTTCCTGATGTTCTCGACCCTGGCCCAGGGCGATTGGCGCCGGGCGATACGCAACCAGCAGGTCCACTGGTATCTGGGTCTGCTGCTGCTGGGCGCGCTGGCGGTGACCCTGTGGCTGATCAACAGCCGCGGCTATGGAATCGGCTCGGCCATACGCTACGGCTTCTTCACCGTCGCCTCGGTGATGACCGGCACCGGGCTGACCACCATCGATTTCAGCGACTGGGCCGGCATGCCGGTGGCCATCTTGTTCCTGCTGACCTTCGTCGGCGGCTGCTCGGGCTCGACGGCTGCCGGCATCAAGGTGTTCCGCTTCCAGTTCCTGTTCGCCAACGCGCTGATGCAGGTGCGCCAGCTGCTGCGGCCCCACGCCGTGCTGGTGCCCACCTTCAACAAGAAGCCCATCGCCAAGGACGTGCTGGGCTCGGTGATGGGTTTCCTGTTCGTCTATGCCCTGTCGTTCGCCGTGCTGGCCATGCTGCTGGCCCTGCTGGGGCTGGATTTCGTCACCGCGCTGTCGGCCTCGGCCTCGGCCATATCCAATCTGGGCCTGGGCCTGGGCGAGGTGATCGGCCCCGGCGGCACCTATGCGCCGCTGGACGATCTGGCCAAGTTGCTGCTGGCCGGCGGCATGCTGCTGGGCCGCCTGGAAATGTTCATCCTGCTGGTCCTGGTGGTCCCCTCCTTCTGGGAGGATTAGGTTTGCGCGAGGCGCGGCCCGTGCCGGGCCCCCTCAAACGCCGGGCGGGCTTGGCGCGAGGCGCGGCCCGTGCCGGGCCCCCTCAAACGCCGGGCGGGCTTGGCGCGAGGCGCCTAAACCCCCATCATGCGGTTCGGCCCCAGCACCGAATCCGACAGGACCGGATAGCGCCCGCGCGGGCTGAACAGCTGATAGTGCCACCATTCATTGCGATAGAAGTCCCAGCCGGCACAGGTCATGATCCCCATCAGCAGATGGCGGTTGCGCTGGGCCTGGGCCGAGATGTCCTGGTTGCCGTGGTGCGACAGGGGCGAGAATTCGTCGAAGCCGGTGCCCATGTCCAGCTCGGCGCCGCTGGCGTCGTCCACCAGGGTCAGATCGACCGCCGCCCCCATGGAATGGGGCGAGCCCCGGCGCGGATCGGCCAGGAAACCCGGCAGCGGCGTATGGTTCCACAGCACCCATTGCGCTTCCGACGGCCGGAAGGCGTCCAGCACCTTGACCCGCAGGCCCAGCGGCCGGGCCAGTTGGCAGGCGCGGGCCAACAGCGGGGCGGCGTCGGCGTGCAGGAAGCAGCCGGCATCGGCCAGATAGACCGGGCGATGGGTGAAATTGTCGGGCGTCGCATAGGCCAGGGCGATGTCCAGCCCCAGCGCTTCGGCATCGACGCGCACCAGCGGCAGCATGGGTTTTCCTTTCAACTGACGGCGCGGACGGGCAGTATAGCCGCCCCGTTCACTACCCGCGACGCCCATGCTGGTCCTTGCCTTCGATTCCGCGACGTCCGCCTGCTCCGCCGCCCTGTGGGCCGACGGCTCCGTGCTGGCCCGGCGCTTCTCCGCCATGGCCCGCGGCCAGTCGGAAGCGCTGGTGCCGATGATCGCCGAGGTGCTGGCCGAAGCCGGCAAGACCATGGCCGACATCGACCTGCTGGCGGTGACGGTGGGGCCGGGCGCCTTCACCGGCATCCGCATCGGCCTGGCCACCGCCCGTGCCCTGGCCCTGGCCGCGGCCAAGCCGGTGGCCGGCATCACCACCCCAGAGGCGGTGGCCGCCGCTGTCCCCACCCCCTTGCGTGACGGCCGCACCATCCTGGTGGTGCTGGATTCCCGGCGCGAGGAACTGTGGATCCAGCCCTTCGCCCCCGACCTGACGGCCTTGGAATCCCCCAGCGCGGCCAATCCGGCCCAGATCGCCGCTCGGTTTGCCGGCGTGCCTTTGGTGCTGGCCGGCGATGGCGCTGGCCTGGTGCGCGACCTGCTGCCCGGGGCGATCGTCGCCGAAGGCGCCGGCGCCCCCGATGCCGCCATCGTCGCTGTATTGGCCGCCGGCCATTGGGCCGCCGGCACCCATTTGGCGGCCGAGCCTTTGTATCTGCGCCCGCCCGACGTCACCATGCCCGCCGGTTGCCTGCCCGCATGAGTATCGAGCTGATCCCCGCCGCCCTGGTCCATGCCGAATTGCTGGCCGGCATGCACGCGATCTGCTTCGCCGAGCCGTGGTCGGCCGGCTCGATGGCCGAGATCTTGTCGATGCCCGGCGCGGCCGGCGTGATCGCCGTCGAGGGCGGATCGCTGCTGCCGTCCACCGAGCCCCCCGGACCGGCCGGCTATGTCTTGTGGCGGGTGACGGCGGGCGAGGCCGAGATATTGTCGATCGCCGTGCTGCCGCCGTGGCGCCAGGCCGGCCTGGGCTCGCGCCTGGTGCGGACGGCCATCGACGATTCCCGCGCCCGCCAGGCCGACAAGATGTTCCTGGAAGTGGCCGCCAACAACCCATCGGGCCTGGCCCTTTACGACCGCATGGGATTTCGCCGGGTCGGCCTGCGCAAGAAATATTACGGCGACCTGGACGCGGTGGTGATGCGCCGTGATCTGGATGCGCCCTAGGTATTAATACACATCATTTCTTGCGAATGATCAATTGATGGATCCCTTCCGGGCCTTCGCCGTCTTCGGCGACCATCGAGACGATTTCGTGCCCCAGTTCCGCGACCGATCGCGGAACATTGCCCAAAGGCTCTTTTCCCTTCAGCCTGATTTCGACCAATTCGCCCGACACCATCCGTTCGACCAGCAACTTGGTCCGGACGAAGGTCATGGGGCAGACCTCGCCAGTGATGTCAAGATAGTAGTTGATATTCTCAGTCATGCGAGAACCGCCATTTATATTTCAGCAATGGTTATTGCGCCAACATGGCAAAACAACTATATACCTCGACGATCTTGTTCCAGGAGGCGTCTTCTCTCATGTCAGAACGTTCCCCCTCCAGCGATTTGCTGGGTCTGACCACCGAAATCGTTGCCGCTCACGTCGCCAACAACACCGTGGCGGTGTCCGATTTGCCGCAGTTGATTCACGAAGTTTACCGCACGCTGGCCTCGGTGGGTAGCGCGCCGTCGGTGCCCGAACGCCCGCAGCCGGCGGTGGCGGTGAAGAAGTCGGTGCACCCCGACTACATCATCTGCCTGGAAGACGGCAAGAAGCTGAAGATGCTGAAGCGTCACCTGAAGACCGCCTACAACATGACGCCCGAGGATTACCGCGAGCGCTGGGGCCTGCCGGCCGACTATCCGATGGTGGCGCCGAACTATGCCGCGCACCGCTCGACCCTGGCCAAGAAGATCGGCCTGGGCACCAAGCCGCGCAAGCGCCCGGCTCGTCGCGCCTAGTGTCCTGCCCGCGAAGTATTCGCGGACAAGCAGGCCACCCTGTGGCGGCCTGAGGTGACAAAACGATGTCGGCGCCGCGGGCGGTTTCGCTCGCGGCGCCTTTCGTCTATCATGCGCCCCGGAACCGTCTTACGCCCGGAACCGCCCATGAAGGACCGCCATGATTTCGCGAATTGAACAGCGCTGCATCGACAAGGGCATGAAGATGACCGACCAGCGTCGGGTCATCGCCCGTGTACTGTCGGAATCGGCCGATCATCCCGACGTCGAGGAGGTTTATCGCCGCTCGACCGAGATCGACCCGCGCATCTCGATTGCCACCGTTTACCGCACCGTCCGCCTGTTCGAAGAGGCCGCGATCCTGGAGCGCCACGATTTCGGCGACGGCCGCGCCCGTTACGAGGAAGCGGCCAGCGAGCATCATGACCACCTGATCGATATGCAATCGGGCAAGGTGATCGAGTTCACCAGCCCCGAGATCGAGGCCCTGCAGCGCGAGATCGCGCGGCGCTACGGCTACAAGCTGGTCGGCCACCGTCTCGAGCTGTATGGCGTGGCCGCCCCGGCCGACAAAGAGCCGTCATGAGCGAGACCGACACCGAATCCTCGCGCCTGGAAGTCCGCCTGGCCGCCAACGCGGAAGAGATCGCCGCCGCCCAGGCGCTGCGCTACCGCATCTTCTATGACGAGATGGGGGCCAAGCCGACCGCCGAGATGGCGGCCAGGGGCTCGGATTTCGACGATTTCGACGATATCTGCGACCATCTGCTGGTGCTGGACCCGGCGCGCGGGTCGGGCGGGCGCGCGGTGGTCGGCACCTACCGGCTGATCCGCCGCGAGGTGGGCGAGGCCAATGGCCGCTTCTATACCGCCGGCGAGTACGACATTTCCAAGATCCTGGCCAAGGGCGGCAAGTTCATGGAACTGGGCCGCTCGTGCGTCGATATCGATTACCGCACCGGCACCACCATGCAGGTCATGTGGGCCGGCATCGCCAATTATGTCTGGGACCATGGGATCGAGCTGATGTTCGGCTGCGCCTCGCTGCCCGGCACCGACCCCAGCCAACTGGCCACCCAGCTGTCCTATCTGCACCATTTCCACCTGGCCCCCGACGACATCCGCCCGCGCGCCCTGCCCGAGCTTTATGTCGACATGAACCTGGCCGCCAAGGACAGTCTGAACCCGCGCCGGGCGCTGGCCTCGCTGCCGCCGCTGGTCAAGGGCTATCTGCGCCTGGGCGGCTTCGTCGGCGACGGCGCGGTGATCGACCACCAATTCAACACCACCGACGTCTGCGTCATGGTCAAGACCGAACTGGTCACCGCCAAATACGCCAAGCATTACGATCGTACCGCCCGCGACGTCATGGCGCCTTCGTGATCGGACAACGATGACCAGTACCTTCCTGTCGGTTTGTCGCCTGCTGGCCTTCGTGGTCTGGACGCTGCTGCTGCTGCCGCCCTATCTGGTGCTGCTGGCGGTGGGCTGGCGCGGCTATATCCGCTATGTCCGCGCCTATTTCCGCATGGTCAACCGCCTGGTCGGCTTCGACATCGTGGTGCGCGGCCGCATCGAGACGACCCGGCCGGCGCTGTTCATCGCCAACCATGCCAGCTATCTCGACATCATCGTGCTGGGCTCGCTGATCGACGCCAATTTCGTCGCCAAAAGCGAAGTGGCCAGTTGGCCGGGCTTCGGCTTCCTGTCGCGCATCGCCCAGACGGTGTTCGTCGATCGCAAGCGCGGCGGCACCGCGCGCGAGCGCGACCTGTTGCAATCCTGCCTGAATGCCGGCCGCTCGCTGATCTTGTTCCCCGAGGGCACCTCGAACGACGGCAACCGGGTGCTTCCGTTCAAAAGCTCGCTGTTCGCGGTCGCCGAGGACGCGGCGCGCACCGGCCAGATCCTGCCGGTGCAGCCGGTGTCGGTGGCCTATACCCGCCTGGACGGGCTGCCGCTGACCCGGGCGATGCGGCAATTCTATGCCTGGTACGGCGACATGACCCTGGCCGGCCACCTGCCGGCCGCCCTGGGCCTGGGCCGGGTGACCATCGAGGTGACCTTCCACCCGGTGGTGACCATCGCCGATTTCCCCGACCGCAAGGCCCTGGCCAACCATTGCCACGATGTCATCTCGCACGGGCTGGTCACCGCACTGGCCGGACGCGTGGATGGGTAATGGACAACCATGTGGATTCTTGACTCGATGGCCGGCGATGCTGTTTCCTAACCTGCAGATGGGGCCGCATTCCGCGGCCGAACGGCTGTGACCAAGAAGCTTTTCGTCAAGACCTACGGCTGCCAGATGAACGTCTACGATTCCGCGCGCATGGCGGACGTGTTGGCGCCGCTGGGTTATGCCCCGACCGACGGCCCGGAACAGGCCGACATGGTCATCCTCAATACCTGCCACATCCGCGAGAAGGCGTCCGAGAAGGTGTTCTCGGAGCTGGGCCGTTTACGCCTGCTCAGGGCCGAGCGCGGCCAGCCGATGATCATCGCCGTCGCCGGCTGCGTCGCCCAGGCCGAGGGCGAGGAGATCCTGCGCCGCGCCCCCTTCGTCGACATCGTGCTGGGGCCGCAGACCTATCACCGCCTGCCCGAGATGGTGGCCAAGGCCGCCCGTGCCGGCGGCGCGGTGCTGGACACCGAATTCCCGCCCGAGCCGAAATTCGACTTCCTGCCGCCGCCCCAATCCGACGGCGCCGCCGCCTTCTTGTCGGTGCAGGAAGGCTGCGACAAGTTCTGCACCTTCTGCGTGGTGCCCTATACACGGGGCGGCGAATATTCCAGGCCGGCCGCCGCCATCCTGGACGAGGCCCGCGAACTGGCCCGGCAAGGGGTGGTCGAGCTGACCCTGTTGGGCCAGAACGTCAATGCCTGGACCTCGGACGGCTGGGGCCTGGGACGGCTGATCCGCGAGGTCGCCGCCATCGACGGCATCAGCCGGCTGCGCTACACCACCTCGCATCCGCGCGACATGGATGACGACCTGATCGCCGCCCACGCCGAGGTCGAGGCGCTGATGCCGTTCCTGCACCTGCCGCTGCAATCGGGCTCGAACCGCATCCTGGAAGCGATGAACCGCCGCCACGACCGCGACACCTATCTGCGCCTGGCCGAGCGGCTGAAGATCGCCCGGCCCGACCTGGCGCTGGCCTCCGACTTCATCGTCGGCTTCCCCGGCGAGACCGATGCCGATTTCGCCGATACCCTGGACATCGTCGCCCAAGTCGGTTTCGTGCAGACCTATTCCTTCA
Organism: Magnetospirillum sp. LM-5; assembly: GCF_902729445.1. Taxonomy (NCBI): domain Bacteria; kingdom Pseudomonadati; phylum Pseudomonadota; class Alphaproteobacteria; order Rhodospirillales; family Rhodospirillaceae; genus Magnetospirillum; species Magnetospirillum sp. LM-5. Next base: position 15,641 of record NZ_CACVCE010000018.1, read on the forward strand.
AATATTCGGCCCGCCCCGGCACCCCGGCCGCCAACCTGCCGAACCAGGTCCCCGAGCCGGTCAAGGAAGAGCGGTTGGCCGAACTGCAGACCCTGCTGCTCGAACAGACCAAGATCTTCAACCAGGCCTGCGTCGGCAAGCGGATGAGCGTGCTGCTGGACCGCCCGGGCCGCCGCCCCGGCCAGTTGGTCGGCCGCAGCCCCTATATGCAGCCGGTCCATGTCGATGATGTCGGCGAGTATCGCGGCCAGGTGGTCGAGGTCGAGATCGCCGAGGTCCACCCCAACTCGCTGAAGGCGGTCGCCGTCGCCGCGGAAAGGAAACGGGCGTGACCAAGCCAGCCATCGCCCCGCCCGCTTTGGTGCTGCGCGAATTCGCCGACAACGCCCTGCTGCAGATTCTGTTCGGCCCCCACAATGCCAATCTCGACCGCATCGAGCAGGTGCTGGGCGTGGCCGTCAACACGCGGGGCAACGCCGTCGAACTGTCCGGCCCGTCCGAGGTCACCGCCGAGGCCGCCCGCGCGCTGGACGATCTGTACGCCCTGGCCGGGCGCCAGGGCCACCTGGAAACCGCCGACGTCGATGCCGCCCTCAGGATGACCCGGCGCGCCACCGCCTCGTCGGCCCCCGATCTGGTCCTGCGCACCAGGAAGCGCCACATCGCGCCGCGCACCCCGGTCCAGGCCGATTATCTGGAAGCGCTGGGCCGCGATTCGCTGGTGTTCGGCCTGGGCCCGGCCGGCACCGGCAAGACCTATCTGGCGGTGGCCAAGGCGGTGTCGATGATGCTGGAAGGCCAGGTCGATCGCATCGTGCTGTCGCGCCCGGCGGTCGAGGCCGGCGAGCGGCTCGGCTTCCTGCCCGGCGACCTGAAGGACAAGGTCGACCCCTATCTGCGTCCCCTTTACGACGCCCTGCACGACATGCTGCCGGGCGACCAGGTGATGAAGAAGCTGGCCACCGGCGACATCGAGGTGGCGCCGCTCGCCTTCATGCGCGGGCGCACCCTGGCCAATTCCTTCGTCATCCTGGACGAGGCGCAAAACACCACCACCATGCAGATGAAGATGTTCCTGACCCGCATGGGCGAGCATTCGCGCATGGTGGTCACCGGCGACCTGTCGCAGACCGACCTGCCGCCCGGCACCAAGTCGGGCCTGAAGGACGCCCTGGAGATCCTGGACGGCGTGCCCGGCGTGTCGTTCGTCACCTTCACCGACCGTGACGTGGTGCGCCACGACCTGGTCACCCGCATCGTGCGCGCCTATGACCGCGCCGAGCGCAAGCGCAAGGACCCCAAGGCATGAGCGAAACCGCCATCGACGTCGCGGTGAGCATCGAGGACGACGGCTGGACCGAGGCCCTGCCCGGCGCGGTGGAACTGTGCCGCACCATGGCCGCCGCCGCCCTGCAGGAAGGGGCCGGCGAGCTGGACGGCCCGGCGGTCGAGATCAGCATCGTGCTGACCGACGACGCCCAGGTGCAGGACCTGAACCGCGACTGGCGCGGCCAGGACAAGCCGACCAATGTGCTGAGCTTCGCGGCGCTGGACGACCTTGACGCCCCGCCCGCCCCGATCGGCGCGCCGATCCTGTTGGGCGACGTGGTGCTGGCGCTCGAGACCTGCCGGCGCGAGGCGGACGAACAGGGCAAAAGCCTGGCCCATCACACCGCCCATCTGGTGGTGCATGGCGTGCTGCACCTGTTGGGCTGGGACCACGAGGAGGACGAGGTGGAGGCCACCGAGATGGAGCGCCTGGAAACCAAGGTCCTGGCCGCGTTCGGCATCAACGACCCTTATGCTCAGGCCGAGGGCGACCGGCGATGAACGACCCGCACCCTCCGCAGCCCCGGAATGGCGGGGCGCCCGAGACCAATCCGGCCGCCGCCCAAGCGGTCGAAGACAGCCTGTTCCAGACCTTCCGCGCCTGGGTGCGCCAGTTGCGCCGCTCGAAGGGCGCCGAGACGGTGCGCGAGGCGCTCGAGGAACTGATCGAGGACCGCGACGATTCCGGCGTTCCCATCGACGACCACGAACGCGTTCTGTTGGGCAACATCCTGCATCTCAGGGACGTCACCGCCTATGACGTCATGGTGCCGCGCGCCGACATCGTCGCCGTCGAGGCCGAAAGCGGGCTGGCCGAACTGACCGAATTGTTCACCCGCTGCGGCCATTCGCGCCTGCCGGTCTATCGCGGCACCCTGGACGACGTCATCGGCATGGTCCACCTGAAGGATCTGATGGCGGTGATGCGGGTCGACAAGCCGTTCGAACTGCACCGCATCGTCCGGCGCGTGCTGTTCGTGTCGCCGGCCATGCGCGCCACCGACCTGTTGCTGGACATGCGCCTGAAGCGCACCCACATGGCGCTGGTGGTCGATGAATATGGCGGCATCGACGGCCTGGCCACCATCGAGGACGTGGTCGAACAGATCGTCGGCGAAATCGAGGACGAACATGACCGCGCCACCGACCCCGACATGGTGGTCCGCCCCGACGGGGTGATCGAGGCCGACGCCCGCACGCCGCTGGCCGAGTTCGAGGACGTGGTCGGCCAGGTGCTGACCGACGAGGAACGCGACGACGTCGATACCTTGGGCGGCCTGGTCTTCTTCATCGCCGGCCGGGTGCCGGCGCGCGGCGAGTTGATCAATCATCCGTCGGGGCTGGAATTCGAGGTCACCGACGCCGACCCCCGCCGGGTCAAGTGGCTGAGGGTGCGCCGCATCGTCGACGCCGCCGCCGCCGAGGAAGCCTGATGGATACCGCCGCCTGCGCCCTGGCTCGCGCCACCCCTGGCGGGTTCGGCTGGGCCGGGGCGGGGGCGGCCTGGCTGTCGGCCCTGACCGGCTGGCGCCGGCGCGGCCTGACCCTGGCCTTGGGTCTGCTCGCCACCTTGTCGCTGCCGCCCCTGGGATTGTGGCCGGTCTTGCTGCCGTCCCTGTGCGGCCTGGTCTGGCTGCTGGCCGGCGCCCGCTCGCGCTTCGCCGCCTTCGGTACCGGGTGGTGGTGGGCCTGGGGCTTCTATTCGGTCGGCTTCTATTGGATCGGCAACGCCATGCTGATCGAGGCCGACCGCTTCGCCTGGATGATCCCGTTCGCCACCATCGGGCTGGCCGGGGTGCAGGCGCTGGCCATCGGATCAGCCACCTGGGCGGTGCATCTGCTGAAGCTGGCCGGCCTGGCCCGCATCCTGGCCCTGGCCGGCACCTGGACCTTCGCCGAATGGCTGCGCACCTGGGTCGGCACCGGATTTCCGTGGAATCCCATCGGCTCGATCTGGGACGCGGTGCCGGCGGTGGCGCAGGCCGCCTCGGTGCTGGGCGTGCTGGGGCTGGGAACGCTTTCGCTGCTGATCTTCACCCTGCCGGCCCTGGCCGCCGATTTCCGCCCGACCCGCCACAAGCTGGCGGCGCTGATCGCGGCCGGCCTGCTGCTGGCCGGCCTGTGGGCGGCCGGCGGGGCGCGCCTGGCCGCCCATCCCACCGAAGCGGTCGATGGCATCCGCTTGCGCCTGGTCCAGGCGGCCATCGCCCAAAGCCACAAATGGAAGGACGAGCTGCGCGAGGCGCATCTGCTCGACCATCTGAACCTGTCGCGCGGGCCGGGCTTCGATCAGGTCACCCATGTCGTGTGGCCGGAAACGGCCGCGCCTTACTTCCTGGATTTCGACGACCGTCACCGTGCGCTGGTGGCCAGCGCGGCGCCGCTGGGCGGCATGGTCCTGACCGGGGCGCCGCGTGTCACCCCCCGGGGCGTCGAGCCGGTGACCCTGTGGAACAGTCTGATGGCCATCGACGCCGCCGGCCAGGTCCTGGGGATCTACGACAAGGCCCATCTGGTGCCGTTCGGCGAATACGTGCCGCTGCGCGCCGTGCTGCCCATCGCCAAGATCACCCATGGCGGCATCGACTTCTCGCCCGGGACGGGGCCGGTGACCTTGTCGCTGCCCGGTCTTCCGCCGTTCGCGCCGTTCATCTGCTACGAATCGGTGTTTCCCGGCGCCATCGCCGACCATGGCGGCACGCGGCCGCTCTGGCTGTTGACCGTCACCAACGACGCCTGGTTCGGCCGCTCGGCCGGGCCGCACCAGCATCTGGCCGCCGGCCGCATGCGGGCCATCGAGGAAGGCGCCCCGCTGGTACGCGCCGCCAATACCGGCATCTCGGCGGTGATCGACCCGATGGGGCGCACCGTCGCCCGTCTCGACCTTGGTCAACGCGGAATCGTCGATTCCATCCTGCCCCAGGCCACCGCCCCTACTTTGTTCTCACGGTGGGGAAATGCCATCGCACTGGTTTTGGCCCTAACTTTGGTCGTAACTGGACTTTTTCTGCGCCGTGTGGAATTTATAGAGCGCTAACAATCGGCTGACGGGTCTGTTCCCGCCGTCCCCTCCCGGTTGACTTGCATACAAATTGGTCCGTATTGTATGGTCCTTGCCTCGTCGGCAGGAATGTCATCACGTCAGGGATTGGGAATCGATGGTCAAAGCTCCGCGCAATGCAAAGACAGGCCCGCGTAAGGGCGGCAATCGCGGCCGCACGCCGTCGGGCAAGCCGAACCCCATCGACGTCCATGTCGGCGCCCGTGTCCGGCTGCGCCGCACCCTTCTGGGCATGAGCCAGGAGAAGCTGGGCGAAGCCCTGGGCCTGACCTTCCAGCAGGTCCAGAAGTACGAGCGCGGCGCCAACCGCGTCGGCGCCAGCCGACTGTTCGACCTGTCTCGCGTCCTCGACGTGCCGGTCAGCTTCTTCTTCGACGACATGGACGACCAGTTGAAGGAACAAAGCCCGGCCCTGATCGCCGGCATCGGCGAACTGGCCGAACTGCCGGCCCATTTCGAGCACGATCCCATGGCCAAGCGCGAAACGCTTGAGCTGGTCCGGGCCTATTACCGCATCACCGACCCGCAGGTCAGGAAGCGGGTTTACGAGCTGGCCAAGGCGCTGGCCGAGGTCGCCGGCGCCTGAACCGGGCATCGAGGGCGGGGCCGACACCCCGCCTTTTTCGATAAGGCTTGACGAAGCCTCTCCCAGCCTGCCACAAGAGCGACCCTGGGGTACGTGCCGCGTGCCCCACGTGGAGATTTGTGACCGCTTGCCGCCACGAAAAACACCGGCTAAGTGGGTGCATCGCTGATGTCGGTCAAGGCGGCCGGTCCGGTGCCCCTGGTCCAATACACTGGAACTAGGAGGGCTTGCCCCGTGTCGAAAAAGAATTTCCTGTTCACGTCCGAATCCGTCTCCGAAGGCCATCCCGACAAGGTGTCCGACCGCATCTCCGACGCCGTCGTCGATGCCTTCCTGGCCGCCGACCCCTATTCGCGCGTCGCCGTCGAGACCTTGACCACCACCAACCTGATCGTGCTGGCCGGCGAAGTGCGCGGCCCGGCATCGGTCAATGCCGCCCTGATGGAAGACATCGCCCGTCACGCGGTCAAGGATATCGGCTACGAGCAGGACGGCTTCCACTGGAAGAACGCCCAGGTCCAGGTGCATGTCCACCAGCAATCCGCCGACATCGCCGTCGGCGTCGATTCGGCCGGCGACAAGGATGAAGGCGCCGGCGACCAGGGCATCATGTTCGGCTATGCCTGCAACGAGACCCCGGTCTTGATGCCGGCCCCGATCTATTACGCCCACGAAATCCTCAAGAGCCTGGCCGAGGCCCGTCACTCGGGCGCGCAGCCGCTGCTGGGGCCGGACTCGAAGTCGCAGGTCACCTTGGAATATCGCGACGGCAAGCCGGTGCGCGCGACCTCGGTGGTGGTGTCGACCCAGCACGATGCCAGCCTGTCCCAGGCCGACGTCCGCGAGATCGTCCGCCCGCACGTCCTGGACGTGTTGCCGGAAGGCTGGATGTGCCCGGAAGAGACCTTCTACGTCAACCCGACCGGCCGTTTCGTCATCGGCGGCCCGGACGGCGATTGCGGCCTGACCGGCCGTAAGATCATCGTCGACACCTACGGCGGCGCGGCTCCCCATGGCGGCGGCGCCTTCTCGGGCAAGGATCCGACCAAGGTCGACCGTTCGGCCGCCTATGCGTCGCGCTATCTGGCCAAGAACGTCGTCGGCGCCGGCCTGGCCGACAAGTGCGTCATCCAGCTCAGCTACGCCATCGGCGTGTCCAAGCCGCTGTCGGTCTATGTCGATACCTACGGCACCGGCCGCGTCGATGAGGACAAGCTGTCGAAGGTGCTGCAGGATCTGATGGACCTGTCCCCGCGCGGCATCCGCACCCACCTGGCCCTCAACAAGCCGATCTACGCCCGCACCGCCGCTTACGGCCATTTCGGCCGCAATCCGGACGCCGACGGCGGCTTCTCGTGGGAGAAGCTGGATCTGGTCGATCAGCTGAAGCGCGCCTTCTGAGGCCGGATGAGCGATCATCCTGAAAATGCGCGGGTCCCCACCAAGGACCCGCGTTTTTTTGGCCGGCGCAGCGGCAAACGCCTGCGTCCGGCGGCGCTTGACCTGTTGGCCAACCTGCTGCCCCGTCTGGCCGTCGCCGTTCCGGCCGAGGGCGAGACCATCGACCCCAAGGCCCTGTTCAACCCGGCCCCGGCCCAGCTGTGGCTGGAAGTCGGCTTCGGCGGCGGCGAGCATGTCGCCGCCCAGGCCGAGACCTATCCAGGAATCGGCATCATCGGCTGCGAGCCGTTCAGAAACGGCATCGCCAGCCTGCTGACCCATCTCAAGACCCGCGACATCACCAATGTCCGCATCTTCGCCGACGATGCGCGCCGCCTGTTGCCGTCCTTCCCGGATGCCTGCCTGAACCGGGTGTTCGTGCTGTTCCCCGACCCCTGGCCCAAGGCCCGCCATGCCGGGCGGCGCTTCATCGGCCCGGATAATCTGGATTTGTTGGCCCGCCTGATGGAAGACGAGGCCGAGCTGCGCGTCGCCTCGGACGACCCGGTCTACCAGGATTGGGCCACCCACCAATTGCGAGCCCATCCGGCCTTCACCGAACTGCAGGTGACCACCGACCGTTCGCTGCTGCCGCCCGATTGGCCAGCGACCCGTTACGAGCAGAAATGCCTGGCCGGCCGGCCGCCGGTCTTCTTCCGCTTCGCCAGGAAGGCGCGGGCCCAAGACAGCGCCGCGTAGAGAATCCTTGCAATCGGACCCGACTCCCCCGATATTCCCGGCCGGGAGATCGGCGCGGACGGACCCGTCGCCAACCCGGTCAGGTCCGGAAGGAAGCAGCCGTAACGATTTCCGGTCCGGGTCGTGTCCGGTCTCCCACCTGAAAAGCCGCCTCCCTCGGGGCGGCTTTTCAGGTTTATGCGCGAAGCGCTGCCCGTGCCGGGCCGTCTCAGACGTAATTATGCGCGAAGCGCGCCCGTGCCGGGCCGGCTCAGACGCCGCCGGGCTTGAAATTGCGGCTATCGTTCGGCCAGCAGGGCCTTGACCGTCGCCACCGCTTCCTCGCCCACCCAATCATAGGCTCCCTCGCCGCGCCACACCTCGCGGCCCTCGGCATCGATCAGGATCGAGGTCGGCAGCAGCGCGCCGGCGAAGTCGCCGGGCGGAGCATTATAGATCGCCAGCGCACTCAGCCCGGCATGGTCGAACCACCGCTTGACGATCGCCGCGCCCCCCTTGTCCAGCGAGATCGCCACCACCTGGAACCCGTCGCCGCCCAACCTGGCCTGCAGCCGATCCAGCGACGGCATCTCGGCCACGCAGGGCGGGCACCAGGTGGCCCACAGATTGACCAGCACCACCCGGCCCTTGAAGCGGGCGAGGTCAAGCCGCGCGCCGGTCTGGTCGGTGAAGGCGAACCGGGGCGCCGCCTTGCGCTTGCCCGGCGGTGCCGCCGCGATCAAAGCTTCCGAGACGCTTGGGTTGCTTGGCCGTTCGGTGTAGCTTGTGCCCAGCACGGCCACCGCCACGCCCGCAGCCACCGCCAGCAACAGCGCCAGGGCGGCCCAGGGGAGGCCAATGCCCGAATTGCCCGACTTCATCGTTTCAAGGTCCTTGCATGTCCACTGAAAAGCCCAACCAGCCCGCCGCGTCCTCGATGTGGGGCGGCCGCTTCGCCGTCGGCCCGGCGGCGATCATGAGCCGAATCAACGCCTCGATCGATTTCGACAAGCGTCTTTACGCCCAAGACATCCGGGGCTCGCAGGCCCATTGCCGGATGCTGGTGCGCCAGAAGATCCTGACCGAAGCCGATGGCAACGCCATTGTGCAGGGCTTGGAACAGGTTCGGCAAGAGATCGAAAGCGGCCAGTTCCGTTTCAGCCACGAGCTGGAAGACATCCACATGAACGTCGAGGCCCGCCTGGCCGAGCTGATCGGCGAGGCGGCCGGCCGGCTGCACACCGCGCGCTCGCGCAACGACCAGGTCGCCACCGATTTCCGCCTGTGGGTCAGGGACGCCATCGACGGCATGGACGGCGCCCTGAAGGGCCTGCAACAGGCCCTGATCGAACGGGCCGAGGAACATGCCGCCACCGTGATGCCCGGCTTCACCCATCTGCAGGCGGCCCAGCCGGTCACCTTCGGCCATCACATGCTGGCTTATGTCGAGATGATCGGCCGCGATCGCGGCCGCCTGGCCGATGCCCGCGTCCGCCTGAATGAATGCCCGCTGGGCTCGGCGGCGCTGGCCGGCACGTCGTTCCCCATCGACCGCCATTTCACCGCCGCCCAGCTGGATTTCGCCGCCCCCATGAACAATTCGCTGGATGGCGTGTCCGACCGCGATTTCGCGCTGGAATTCATGGCGGCCTGCTCGATCTGCGCCGTCCATCTGTCGCGTCTGGCCGAAGAGCTGGTGATCTGGACCTCGGCCCAGTTCCGCTTCGTCACCCTGTCCGACGCCTTCACCACCGGCTCGTCGATCATGCCGCAAAAGCGCAACCCCGACGCCGCCGAGCTGATCCGCGCCAAAACCGGGCGGGTGATCGGCGACCTCAACGCCTTGCTGATCGTCATGAAGGGCCTGCCGCTGGCTTATTCCAAGGACATGCAGGACGACAAGGAACCGGTGTTCGAGGTGGCCGATACCATGGAGCTGTCCATCGCCGCCATGACCGGCATGATCGGCGACATGAAGGTCAACACCGACATCCTGAAGGCCGCCGCCGGGGCCGGCTTCACCACCGCCACCGATATTGCCGACTGGTGCGTGCGCGAATTGAAGATGCCGTTCCGCCGCGCCCACCATGTCGCCGGATCGCTGGTCAAGCTGGCCGAATCCAACGGCTGCGACATCGACCAGCTGTCCCTGGCCGAGATGCAATCGGTCGAGCCCGGCATCACCGAACAGGCCCGCGCGGTGCTGGCGGTCGATCATTCGGTGGCCAGCCGCGTCTCGTTCGGCGGCACCGCGCCGCTGCGCGTGCGCGAACAGGTGGCCGCCGCCCGGGCCAAGTGGCTGGAAGGCGGCGCCCGATGAACCGCCGCGCCCTGCTGGCCGCCCTGGCCGGTGCCCTGGCCTGTGCCCCCCTGGCCGCCTGCGGCCGGCGCGGCAACGTGATCCCGCCCGAGGGCTCGACCTATCCGCGCCGCTACCCCAATGTCAGGTTCCCCAGCGAGAGCAAGCCAGAGCAACCGGCTGAGGACGAGCCCGAGGACCAGAGATGAACCATTTCGACTATATCGACGGCCGCCTGCATGCCGAGAACGTGCCGCTGGACATCATCGCCGCCCAGGTGGGAACGCCGTTCTATTGCTATTCCACCGCGACCCTGGTCCGCCATTACACGGTGTTCGCCGAGGCCCTGGCCAAGGCCGGGCTGGACGCCACCATCTGCTTCGCCCTGAAGGCCAATCCCAACATCGCCGTGGTGCGCACCCTGGCCGAGCTGGGCGCCGGCGCCGACGTGGTGTCGGAAGGGGAATTGCGCCAGGCCCTGGCCGCCGGCGTGCCGCCGTCGCGCATCGTCTTCTCGGGCGTCGGCAAGACCCGGCGCGAGCTGGAATTCGCCGTCGCCAAGGGCATCATGCAGATCAACGTCGAGTCCGAACCCGAACTCGAGGCGCTGTCCGAGGTCGCCGCCGCCCGCGGCATTCGCATGCCGATCGCCCTGCGCGTCAACCCGGACGTTGACGCTGGCACCCATGCCAAGATCACCACCGGCAAGAAGGAAAACAAGTTCGGCATCGAATGGACCCGCGCCCACGAGGTCTATCGCAAGGCCCAGTCCCTGCCGGGGATCGAAGTGGTGGGAATCGCCTGCCATATCGGCTCGCAATTGACCGATGTCGCGCCCTTCCGCGAGGCCTTCCTGCGGGTGCGCGACCTGGTGGCGATCCTTCGGGCCGACGGCATCGACATCCGCCGCCTGGATCTGGGCGGCGGCCTGGGCGTGCCCTACGAGAACGAGACCCCGCCCCATCCCGACCTTTATGCCGAGGCGATCCGCGCCACCCTGGGCGATCTGGGCTGCCGCATCGTGCTGGAGCCCGGCCGCCTGCTGGTCGGCAATGCCGGCATCATGGTGTCGCGGGTGGTCTATGTGAAGGAAGGGGCGACCCGGACCTTCGCCATCGTCGATGCCGCCATGAACGACCTGATGCGCCCGGCCCTTTACGACGCCCACCACGCCATCGTGCCGGTGGTTCAGCCCGACCCCCAGGCCGGCATCGTCGCCGTCGATGTGGTCGGCCCGGTGTGCGAGACCGGCGACACCTTCGCCCGCCAGCGCCCGTTGCCGCCCTTGGCCGAGGGCGACCTGCTGGTGTTTCGCACCGCCGGCGCCTATGGCGCGGCGATGTCTTCGACCTACAATTCCCGCCCGCTGATCCCCGAAGTGCTGGTCAAGGGCGATCAGTTCGCCATCGTCCGCGCCCGGCCGTCCTATGAAGAGATGCTGGCGCTGGAAAGCCTGCCCGACTGGTTCGGCTAAGGGGCGATGAACGCGACCACGGACCTTGCCGCTCCGACCCGCTGGCTGGCGGCGGCGCGGCTGGTCCTGTGGCTGGAAGCGGTGTGGCCGCGCCTGGTGGCCCTGGCCTCGCTGGCGGCCGTCTTCGCCGCGCTGGTCCTGTTCGACGCCTTGCCGCGTCTGCCCGGCTGGGCCCATCTGGCGGTGCTGGCGGCCTTCGCCGTCGCCGCCGCCTGGATCAAACTTGACCTGATCCGCCATTGGCCGCGCCCGACCCTGGACCAGGCGGCGCGACGCCTGGAACACGATAGCGGCCTGCCCCACCGCCCGCTGGCGGTGCTGACCGACCGGCCGGTCGGCGGCGATTGCCCGCTCTGGGCCGATCATCGCCACCGCGCCGCCCAGGCCCTGACCGCGTTGCGGCTGGCGCCCCCTCGGTCCGACATGGCGGCGCGCGACCCCTATGGCTGGCGGGCCGGCGCCCTGCTGCTGCTGGTCGTCGCCCTGGCCGGCGGCACCGGCGAGGTTTGGGCGCGCCTGGCCCGGGCGGTGTCGCCGCCGGTCCTGCCCGCCACCCTTGCCCCCGAACGCCTGGATGTCTGGCTGACCCCGCCGGCCCATACCGGCATTGCCCCGCTGTCGCTTGGCCCCGGCCAGCGGGTGACGGTCCCGGCCGGCAGCCGGGTGATGGCCAGCGCCACCGGCGGCTGGGGCGGCCTGAGCCTGGCCGCCGGCGGCCATCGTCTGGATTTCGAGCCCATGGGCGACGGCGAAAGTCGGGCCGAGACGACGCTGACCCACAGCGGGCGGCTCATGATCCGGCAATGGGGTTTCGAGCTGGCCGGCTGGCAGGTCGATACCGTCGCCGACGCCCTTCCCTCGATCTCGTTCACCGAGCCGCCGCAGGCGGCCGAACGCGGCCGGCTGCGGGTGGCGGTGTCGGCATCGGACGATTACGGGCTGGGCCGGCTATGGCTGGAAATCCGCCGCGCCGGACTGGACCACCAGTCCCCGCCGCTGCTGGTGCCGCTGCCGCTGGCCGGCACCCAGCCCAAGAATGTGCAGATGGACAGCTGGCACGATCTGTCGGCCCATCCGTGGGCCGGTCTGCCGGTGACCCTTCGCCCGCTGGCCGCCGACGCCGTCGGTCAGACCAGTGGCGGCGAGTGGGTGGCGATGACCCTGCCGGAGCGCGAGTTCCGCCATTCCGGCGCCCGCGCGGTGATCGAGCAGCGCCGCCAACTGACCCTGTCGACCGTGCGGGTGCTGGACGTGGTGGTGGCCCTGGACGCCATCAGTGCCGATCCCGCCCAGTTCGGCGATGACGTGGTGGCCTTCCTGGCCCTGCGCGTCGCCCGCCACGCTTTGCTGGACGAGAATCACGACCCGGCCGAGTTGCAGGACCTGTTGTGGAACGCGGCGCTGCGCATCGAGGATGGCGACCTGGCCGCCGCCGAGCGCAGCCTGGAAGAGACGCGGCGCGCAATCGAGCAGGCGGTGGCCGAAGGCGCCCCGGCCGGGCGGATCGACCAATTGCTGAGCGCTTTCCAGGCGGCGATGGAGCGATGGCTGCGGGCGATGGCGGCCCGCACCCCCCAGGGCGGCGGCCCCATGGACGGTGCGGCGCGGGTGGTCGATGCCGAAGACCTGGCGGCGATGCTGGAGGCCGCGCGCGACATGGCCAGGAACGGCGCCCATGAGGCGCTGGCGGCGCTGATGAAGGACCTGTCCGATCTGCTGCAATCCATCGAGCGGGGCGACGACACCGCCCCGCCGGTCGAGGGCATGGCCGAACTGCAGGCGGTGATCCGCCGCCAGCAGGCCCTGCTGGATTACAGCCACCGCCAAAGCCAGGCGCCGGCGGCGGCATCCGGCGCGGCCTCGGCCCAGGGCCAGGAGCAGGTGGCCCGCGCCCTGGCCGAGGCGGCGTCGAAGCTGGCCGGATCGCTGGGCCAGGCGATGCCCGGCCTGGACCAGGCCGCCGAGGCCATGGGTCAGGCCGCCCAGGCCTTGCGCGCCGACGATTGGAAGCAGGCCGCCCAGGCCCAGAACCAGGCGCTTGACCTGTTGCGTCAGGGCCGGGCGGCGGCGGCCGAACGGATGGCCATGGGCGGCGCCCGGCCCGGCGGCCGCGATCCGCTGGGCCGCCCGGCCCCCGGTCATGCCGACGACGGCACCACCCGCGTTCCCCACCGCGCCGAGCTGAACAAGTCCCAGCGCATCCTGGATGAATTGCGCCGACGCTCGGCCGACCCCGCCCGCCCCCCGGGCGAGCGCGACTATCTGCGCCGCCTGCTGCGGCAATTCTGATAGCCCTGCCTTGCACCCTTGTCGAATCCGGACAGGCCGCCCATGTGCTAGGGTGTTGGCATGATGGCATGACGACCGGGGGGCGGTCGGGGAGGGGCGAAATGTTCCACCACCTGTGGTCACGGTTGTTCGGCTTTGCCGGACGCCGCAAATCGTCGTCGGCGGGCGCACCCGCTTCCGACAGTGCTGTGCCGGCCAAGCCCGGAAAACAACGCCGCCTGTCCCCGTTCGAGCAGGCGGTGCAGACGCTGGCGGCACGGCCCGACGGCGGCGCCGGCCGGGTCCGCGCGGTGTCGCTGGGCGATTTCCGCGAAACCGTCGGCGACAAATGGCCGCGGCTGGCCGACAAGGTGGCGATCATCGTCGACAACCTGATCCGTCGCTATATCGGGGCCGGCAACGCCTGGCAGCGCCATGGCGAAGATTCCTGGCTGCTGGCCTTCACCGCAACCGATGCCGACGAGGCCCGGCGGATCGTCACCCTGATCGCCCAGGAAATCAGCCGTCACCTGCTGGGCGAGGGCTGCGTCGGCGGCGAACGTCCGCTGGCGTCGGCCGCCTGCCTGTCGGCCGGCAAGACACTGGCCGCCGATGGCCGCGTCGATGGTCGGGTGGTCCAGACCGCCCTGGCCGAAACCCACGCCTTCGTCGAGCACCTGGACCCCAACGCCGCCGACCCCGGCTGGCAAAGCATGGCCGCGCCCATCCATCGGGTGGTCGATGCCCAGCCCTGGACACCGATCGTGGTGGCCAGGAAGCATCTGGTCCCGTCACCCTGGCAGAGCGTCGGCCCCCTGACCGGCGAAACCCGTCTGTCGCTGTTGTGGCGGCCGACCTGGGTGGCCTCGAACGAGGCGATTTCCGCCTATTGCGCCCGGGTGGTCCGCGTCGACGGCGCCGGAACCCCACCGCTGGAAGGCGGCCAGGCCTACCCCGAGGGCGACGATGCCACCGCCTTCGCGATCGACCGCTTCGTCACCGCCAACGCCATGCGCGACCTCAAGAGTGCGCTGGCGGCCGGTCGCGCCGGCACGGTGATCGTGCCGCTGTGCTGGAGCTCGCTGCGGCTGGATCACCGCGCCGCCCTGCTGCCCTTGTTCGCCGAGCTCGAGGCCGACCAACGCCAGCGCCACCTGTCGCTGGAAGTGTTCCGCATTCCCGACGACGCCGATACCCAGGCGGTGGCGGAAGTCACCCGCTTCCTGCAAGGCCTGTGCGGCGACGTGCTGCTGAGGGTGCGGGTGTCGTCGGACCTGCTGTGCCGGGTCGATGAATTGGGGGGGGCCAAGGTCGGGCTGGACCTGTCCGAACTGCGCGACGAGGAAAGGATGAACGACCAGCGCCTGCTGCAGACCCTGGAAAGCCTGCAATGCAGCGCGACCCAGGCCGGCGCCGGCTGCTATCTGTGGAGCGCGCGCCGCCGCAACGTCGTCGGCGAGGTGGTCGGCTCGGGCTTCGACATGGTCAACGGCCCCGGCCTGATGAAGGATGTCGGCCGGCCCGCGGCGGTGGTCCCGGCCCCGCGCCAGCGCTTCGTCAACTCCGATTGACGGGGCGGACCAGGAGCAGGAAAACCGCCAGCGCGCCGCAGGCCATGACCGCCGCCAGGCTGGTCAAGGCCCTGGTCGAATGGTCGAACAGGGCGGCATGCAGCCAGCCGGCGGTGCCGCCCACCACCATCTGGACGAAGCCGACCATGGCCGAGGCCGAGCCAGCCATGCGCGGGTGGGGCGCGATGGCGCCGGCGGTGCTGTTGGGCAGCACCAAGGCAGCGGCCAGGAACAGCACCATCATCGGCAGCAGCACCGCCTGGAAGGTCTGGACGTTGCTCCAGGCCAGCCCGGCCGCCACCAGCCCGGCCGCGGCACACAGGATTGCGCCCATCAGCACGGTGCGGTCCAGACCGATCCGCCCGGTCCAGCGCCCGGCGACGAAGCCGCCGACGATATAGCCCGAGATGACGATGGCGAAGCCGAAGCCGAAGAAGGCCGGGGCCAGCCCCATGACGTCGATCAGCACGAAGGACGAGGCCGAGATGAAGGTGAACATCGCCCCGAAGGTGAAGGCCACCGTCAGGGTGTAGCCCAGCACCAGCCGGTCGGTCAGCAGGGCGCGGTAATTGCCCAGCATGCGAAGCGGCGACAAAGCGTGCGGGTCCTTGTGGGCATTGGTCTCGTCCAACCAGCGCCATACGCCCGCCAGCAGCACCAGGCCGAACAAGGCCAGCAGCACGAAATTCGCGCGCCAGCCGAACAAGGTATGGAACCAGCCGCCGGCGATGGGGGCGGCGAACGGGGCCAGCGCCATGGCCGAGGCCATGTAGGACAGCACCTTGGCCGCCTGTTCACGCGGATAGACGTCGCGCACCACGGCGCGGCCGACCACCGGGCCGCAGCAGGCGCCCAAGGCCTGCAGGAAGCGTGAGGCGATCAGCGCCTCGATGGTGGGAGCCAGCATGCAGGCCAGCGAGCCTGCCAGATAGATCACCACGCCGGCCATCAGCACCGGCCGGCGGCCGAAGCGGTCGGACAGCGGGCCATAGATCAGCATCGCCGTGGCGAAACCGGCCAGGAACACCGACAGCGTCAGCTGCACCATCTCGACGCTGGTGTGGAAGTCGCGCGCCATGTCGGGCAGCGAGGCCAGATAGAGATCGGTCGAAATCGGCCCGAAGGCGACCAGCCCGGTCAACAATGCGGCGACGGGAAACGAGGTCGGGGCCGGGCGGCCGGTGCTGATGGTCATGGAGCCGGGATCTGAATGTCTGACTTGGTGACTGGCACATTACCCGATCAGGTGCAGCCCCGCACCGTGTCTTTTCAGCCAGCCGCGCGCGCGGGCCGCGTCGGGGCTTAGGGACGCCACCACATTCCAGAAGGCGGGCGAGTGGTTCATCTCGACCAGATGGGCCAATTCGTGGGCCACCACATAGGCCAGCACCCATTCCGGCGCCATCACCAGCCGCCAGGAAAAGGACAGATCGCCCCGACTCGAACAACTGCCCCAACGCGACCGGGTGTCGCGGATGGTCAACCGCCCCGACCGGCGTCCCAACCGGGCCGAAAGCTCGCCGACATGGCGGGCGATGATTGCTTTGGCCTGATTGCGCAGGAAGGCCGTGACCCGGCGCGGCACCTGTTCGGCCAGGCCCGACACGCAAAGCTCGCCACCCTCGATCCACACGCCGCGGCGGGCGGCGGGGCAATGGCGGATGACATGGGGTTCGCCCAGGATGTCCACCCTTTGCCCGGGGGCAAGCGATTGCGCCGCCGGCAGCCGGTCCAGGCGCTCGGCCACCCAGGCCCGATGGGCCAGCAGGAAGCGTTCGGCATCGGCGCGGGAAGCGCGGGGCGGCAAGACCAGCACCGCGCCGCGCAGCGGGTCGATGCGGATGGCGGTCCGCTTGGCCAGGGCCGAGCGGCGCACGGTGACCGCAACCACCCGGTCGCCCAGATCCAGCGCGATGGTGGCGCTTTCGGCTATTCGGGCCACGTCACGATGTGCCGCGACAAGGGACCGGCGCGGTTTTCCGCCACCGCCCGGCCGCGCACCGAAATGCCGGCGCGGTGCACGGTTTCCGGGTCGCCCGACACCAAGGGGTGCCACCAGGGCAGGCTTTTGCCCTCGCTCAGCAGACGGTAGGC
Organism: Magnetospirillum sp. LM-5; assembly: GCF_902729445.1. Taxonomy (NCBI): domain Bacteria; kingdom Pseudomonadati; phylum Pseudomonadota; class Alphaproteobacteria; order Rhodospirillales; family Rhodospirillaceae; genus Magnetospirillum; species Magnetospirillum sp. LM-5. The sequence continues at coordinate 32,441 of NZ_CACVCE010000018.1, forward strand.
GCAGGTGGACGGCAGCCAGCGCAGCTTCAGCACCTCGCTGGCCGACAGCTTGACGCAATCGGGAACGTGTTCCTTGCGGTGCGGGTAGTTGCCGCACCGGCAGGTGCCCAGATTCAGCAGGCGACAGGCGACTTCGGTATAATGGATGTCGCCCGTATCCTCGTCTTCCAGCTTATGCAGGCAGCACTTACCGCACCCGTCGCACAGGGACTCCCACTCGGTCCTGCTCATCAAGTTCATGGGCTTTGTCCGCCAGAACGGTGAGCTTGTCATGCGTCCGGATGAAGTCGCGGACATGGGGATAGATCTCCTCGCGCCAGCGGCGCCCGTTGAACACACCGTAATGGCCGACCTTGGCCGCGACATGGTGGACGCGCATCGAGTCGGGCAGGCTGGAACACAGGCGGTGCGCCGCCTCGGTCTGGCCCAGGCCGGTGATGTCGTCCTTCTCGCCCTCGATGGTCATCAGCGCCGTGTGGCGGATCTTCGAGGGGTCGACGGCGCGGCCCCGGCTTTTCATGATGCCGTCCGGCAGATGGTGCTCGATGAACACCGTCTGCAGGGTCTGCAGATAATACTCCGCCGGCAGGTCCATCACCGCCAGATATTCGTCATAGAACTCGCGGTGCTTCTCGGCCGAATCGCCGTCGCCGCGCACCATGTTGTGGAACAGCTTCAGATGCTCGCCGACATGGCGCTCGGGGTTCAGGCTCATGAAGCCCTGCAATTGCAGGAAGCCCGGATAGACCCGGCGGCCGCGCCCGTGATGGACGAACGGAACGGTCTGGATGACATGGCTTTCGAACCACGACAACGGCTTGGTGGTGGCGACCTCGTTGACCTTGGTCGGGTTGATGCGGGTGTCGATCGGGCCGCCCATCAGCACCAGCGAGCTGGGCTGGCGCGGGTCCTCGTCCTCGGCCATCAACGACACCGCCGCCAGCACCGGCACCGACGGCTGGCACACCGCCAGGACATGGGTGTCGGCGCCCAGGAAGTGCAGGAACTCGCGGACATAATCGATGTAATCGTCCAGCGTGAAGGGCCCGTGTTCCAGGCCGACATCGCGGGCGTCGATCCAGTCGGTGATATAGACGTCATGGTCGGGCAGCAAGGTCTCGACCGTGCCGCGCAGCAGCGTCGCGTAATGGCCCGACATCGGCGCCACCACCAGCACGCGGGGGTCGCGGCGGTCGGTCTGGCGCTGGAAGTGCAGCAGGTTGCAGAACGGCTTCTCGTAGACCACGACCTCGCGCACCGCGACTTCCGTCCCGTCGATCAAAGTGGTCGGCAGGTCGAATTCGGGCTTGGCGTAGCGCCGGGTGGTGCGCTCGACCAGTTCCGCGCTGGCGGCGACGGCGCGCCCCAGGCTGGTATAGGCCATCGGCATCCACGGGTGGGAATACATGGTCTGAACGGCCTCGACCCACAGGCGGACCGGAGCGACCGCAGCATGCTGAAGCTCGTGGAGATGATAGAGCATCGACCCTTCCTTCGTACCGATTGCGACAACACAGTAGTTTTGTTACCCAAACACGAACGGTCTGGCAATAAAATTATGTTCCGTCGCTGACCTGCGAAATAACCTTCCGACTGTCACCGTCTTGTCTAATTTGTGCACTGCAGTATGAGTCGCAAGCGGGGGCGAAAGTCAAGCTGCCCGTCGGCCAGGGCGGCTCGGTCAGGCCCGATCGATCAGGTGCAGGAACGAGGCGACCACCGAACCTTGCACCAAACCGGCCGGTCCCAGCGCCTGGCCGGCGGCGTCGCTGGCCTCGAACAAGGCCGGCGCCGATCCCTGGCCGGTGACGCTGGCATAGTGGAATTCATGGCCGCGATAAAGGGTCCCGGCCGGCCCCAGCGGCCCGTCGGCCACCAGCCGGGCCCGGCGATAGCCCAGATGCAGCCGCCTGGTCTTGAAGCTGGTTTCCAGCGGCAACAGCCCGGCCATGGCGTGGCGGTGCCCGTCGGCATCCTCGATCCCGTCGCCCAGCACCATGAAGCCGCCGCATTCGCCGAACACCGGAGCCGACCGTCCGGCCAGGCGCCGCAACCCCGCCAGGAAGCGGGCGGCCTGGGCCAAGCGGGCGCCGTGCAGCTCGGGATAGCCGCCCGGCAGATAGACGGCGTCGCCGTCCGGGGCCTGATCGGCCAGCGGCGAAAAGAAGGTCAGTTCCGCCCCCTGGTCGCGCCAGCCCTGCAGCAGGGCAGGATAGGCGAAGGCGAAGGCCTGGTCGCGGGCGACGGCGATCCGCCCGGCCAGCGGCGGCAGCGGATGGGGCGCCGGCCCGGCCAGGACCGACGGCCGCGCCAGGGTCAGCAGGGCATCACTATCGACATGGGCCGCCATGGCGGCGGCGGCCTGGCTCAGGAAGCCGGCCAGGTCGGGATGCTCGACCGCCTGGACCAGCCCGAGATGGCGCGACGGCAGCACCAGATGGGGCAAGGGCGGCACGAAGCCCAACAGAGCGATGTCGGGGCACATTTCGGCGCAGGCCTGGGCGATCAGCCGGCGATGCTTATCGCCCGAGACGCGGTTGAAGATGGCGCCGGCAATGGTCACCTCGGGCCGCGCCCGGGCGAACCCCAGCAGCACGGCCCCGGCCGAGGCGGCCTGGCCGCGCGCATCGATCACCAGCACCACCGGCCAACCGGCCAGGGCCGCCACTTCGGCGGTCGAGCCGGTCGCCTGGCCCGGCAAGGAATCGGCGCCGTCGAACAGGCCCATCACCCCTTCGCACACCACCAGATCGGCCGCCATCGACAAGGACGCGGCCAGGCCGGCCAGGCTTTGCGGCCGCATCGCCCACGAATCGAGATTCAGGCAGGGCCGCCCGGTGGCGGCGGCGTGAAAGGCGGGGTCGATATAATCGGGGCCGACCTTGGCCGAGGCGACCCGCAGACCCCGCCCGGCCAGATGGGCCAACAGCCCCAACGTCACCAGGGTCTTGCCGCTGCCCGACGACGGCGCGGCGATGACGAAGCCGGGCGCGGCCATGCTATTTCAGGTGCTTCTTCAGGCCCGCCGCGATGTCTTCGACCCCGACGCCGTGGGGAAAATGCTGGACGAAGCGGCCGTCGGGACCGATCAGGTAAAGAATCGACGAATGATCGACGGTATAGGCGGTGGGATCGTCGCTTTTCACCTTGGCGGCATAGACCTTGAACGCCTTCATCGCCGCCGCCACCTGCTCCTCGCTGCCGGTCATGCCGACCATGTCGGCGGTAAAGGCCGAGACGTAGCCGGCCATCACCTCAGGCGTGTCGCGAACCGGATCGACGGTGACGAAAACCGGGGTGACCTTGGCGCGCTGGACCTCGTCCAACCGATCCAAGGCCGAGGTCATCAGGGTCAGCGAGGTCGGGCAGACGTCGGGACAGAAGGTGTAGCCGAAATAGATCAATAGCCAGCGACCGCGGAAATCCTGGTCGGTGACGGTGCGGCCCTGGTGATCGACCAGGGTGAAGGCGCCGCCGATGGCGCCATTGCCGCTGCTGGCCGATTGGTGTTCGGCGCCGGTCCACACCGCCAGGCGGGCGCCGATGGCCAAGGCCACCACCACCGCCACCGCCAGAATCGCCAGCAGGCTCGACCGCCCCTTCTTCATCACGTCTGCTCCCTAAATCAGGCGCCAGGCCATGAAGCCCAGCATGCCGGCATTGGCCGCCAACAATAATGGCGCCCATTTGAGCACCGGTTGCCGCCAGCGCGCTACCGCGAAATGGCCGACGGTGCCGACCAGCACCAGAACCGGCACGGTGCCAGCGGCGAAGGCCACCATCGCCAGGGCGCCGCCGAGCGCGTCGCCGCCGGCCGCCGCCGCCGCCAGCGCGGCGTATAAAAGACCGCACGGGATGAAGCCCAAGGCCACCCCCAGCAGCCAGCCGCGCCAGCCGGTCGGCGCGCTGAACAAGGGCGCGGCCAGACGGCCGACATGGCGGCCCCACCAGCCCTCGCCGCCGCCCGAGCCGCCGAACAGGCCCTTCAGGCGCGGGACGGCCATGCCCAGCAGGAACAGGGCCGCCAAGGCCAGCAGGCCCGCCGCCAGCAGGCGCAGCGCCGGCCCCTGCGCCAGGCGACCGGCGACGGCGCCGGCCAGGGCACCCAGCGCGGCATAGGTGGTGGCGCGGCCCAGATGATAGGGGATCAGCAGGGCGCCACTCAGGCGGCGCCATTCGTTCATCGCCGAGACGGGAATCGCCTCGAAGCGGGCGGCGGTTTGCGACAGCACGAACGGGCCGCACATGCCGGCGCAATGGGTCAGGCTGCCGACCAGCCCGGTCAGCGCCAGGCTGGTGATCAGGCCGCCATGATCCTCGACGGCGACGCGGCACACCGCCAGGCCTTGCGTCAGCACGGCCAGAGCGTCGGTCATGCGCCGTCCCACCAATCCAGCACCGAGGCCAACCCCACCACCGGGCCGACCACGATCAGGGCCGGGGCCGGCAGCGGCCGGGCGGCGGCAGCGGCGGCGATGCGGCTCAGGTCCGAGATCAGCACCGCCTGGTCGGGCGAGGCCGCCTTCGAGACCAGCGCCACCGGGTCGGTACCCGGCCGGCCGGCCTTGATCAGCCGGGCCGCCAGCTTCTCCAACTGGCGCACCGCCATGTAGAACACCAGAACCTGCGAGCCGGCCCCCAGCTTGTCCCAATCGACATCGGGCGGCAGGTCGCCGTCGGGGCCGTGGCCGGTGACGAAGGTCACCGTCGAATTGCAGTCCTTGGCGGTCACCGGAATGCCGGCATAGGCCAGGCCGCCGATGCCGGCGGTGATGCCCGGCACGATGCGAAAGGCGATGTTCGCCGCCGCCAGGGCTTGGGCCTCTTCCGGCCCGCGCCCGAACACGAAGGGGTCGCCGCCCTTCAGGCGCAGCACCCGCTTGCCGGCCCGCGCCAGTTCGACCAGGCGGGCGGTGATGGCCGCCTGCTTGGGGCTGTCGGCGCCACCGCGCTTGCCCATGGATTCCAGCTCCGCCCCGGGCGCAGCCAGGGCCAGGATGCGGGGATCGACCAGGGCGTCATGCACCACATGGTCGGCCGCGGCCAGGGCATGGGCGGCCAGCAGCGTCAACAGGCCCGGGTCGCCGGGGCCGGCGCCCACCAGCCAGACGGTGCCGGGCCGGAACTCGGGCAGGGCCGGACTCATGACTTGGCGGGCCGCAGGATGTGCGTGTGGTCGGGGGCGTAAAGCCGGGAATCGGTGAAATCGGCACCGCCCAGCACACGGCCGACCAGGATCAGGGCGGTGCGGGTCAGGCCGGCATCCTTGACCTTGGCGCGGATGTCGCCCAGCGTGCCCTTGATGAAGGCCTGATCGGGCCAGCTGACCCGATAGGCCACCGCCACCGGGCAATCATCGCCGTAAAGCGGCGTCAGCTCCTTGACCACATGGGCCAGGTTGGCGATGGACAGGTGGATGGCCAGCGTCGCCCCCGTGGCCCCCAGGGTGGCCAGATCCTCGCCCTTGGGCATGGCCGAAGACCGGACCGCCGTACGGGTCAGGATGATGGTCTGGCTGATGTCGGGCAGGGTCAGCTCGGCCCCCAGGGCGGCGGCGGCGGCGGCGAAGGACGGCACGCCGGGGGTGACGTCATAGGGGATGCCCAATTCGTCCAGCCGGCGCATCTGCTCGGCCACCGCGCCATAGATCGACGGATCGCCGGAATGGACGCGGGCCACATCCAGGCCCTTGTCGTCGGCGTCTTCCATCTCGGCGATGATTTCGTCCAGATTCATCGGTGCGGTGTCGATGACGCGGGCCCCGGCCGGCGCCTCGGCCACCACTTCGGCCGGCACCAGCGAACCGGCGAACAGGCAGACCGGACAATTGCGGATCAGGTTCAGGCCGCGCACGGTGATCAGGTCGGGGGCGCCGGGACCGGCACCGATGAAATGGACGGTCATGATTCAGCTCAACTTCTTGGCATAGCCACGGGGAGTATAGACCCATTCCCGGCTGCCCGCACGCATCCGCCGGGTCTCGCTCGAGCCTACCAGCACCAGGGTCAGCATGTCGGCATGGTCAGGCGTCAGTTCGCCCAAGGTAATAATCCGGATGCTTTCCTCGGGCCGGCCCAGCTGGCGGGCCAGGATCACCGGGGTTTCGGGTCCGCGGCCCGACAGCAAGATATCGCGGGCGCGCGCCAGTTGGTCGCGGCGGCGCTTCGACACCGGGTTATAGAAGCACACCACGAAATCGGCCGCCGCCGCCGCCTGCAGCCGCTTCTCGATGGTTTCCCAAGGCGTCAGCAGGTCGGACAGCGAGATGGTGCAGAAATCGTGGTTGACCGGCGCGCCGGCCCGGGCGGCCGCCGCCTGCAGGGCGGAAATGCCGGGAATCACCTGGATCTCGGCCCTCAGCCAATCGGCGTGGCGCTCGCGGTCCAGCAATTCGAACACCAGGGTCGCCAGGGCATAGATGCCGGCATCGCCCGAACAGATCAGCGCGACGTCCTTGCCGCGCCCGGCCAGTTCGAGCGCCATGCGGGCGCGGTCGGCCTCGGCCCCCAGATCGCTTTCGTGGCGGGCCTTGCCCTGGGCCGCGTCGCCCAGCAGGTCGAGATAAAGACCATAGCCCACCAGATCGGTGGCGGCGGCGATGGCCGCGCTGGCCTCGGGTGCGCGCCAGCCGGCCCAGCCCGGCCCGATGCCGACCACCGACAGCCGGCCGCGCCCACGGCCGACCGCGCCGGCATCGATGCAATCGGGGGCGCGGGCGATGGCCAGGGTGGCGCGCTTCGACTTGGTCTTTTCCACCACCAGCACCGCGTCAGGGCCGGCGGCGGCCAGGGCGGCGCCTTCCGACACGCCGGGGCAGCCGATCTCGCGCGCCACCACCTCGGACGGGTTGGCCAGGCGCGGCGCTTCGTCGGCCAGGCGGGCCGGGGTGAAGAAGCGGGCCGGCACGCCCAGAGTCCGGGCCAGGTGCAGCACCGCCGGCTCGTCCGCCTTGAGATCGACCGAGGCGACGCAGGCGATGGCACCGGCGGCCAGGCTGTTGGCGGCCAGAACCTCGTCGACCAGCGCCGCCAATTCGGCCGGGTCGCAATCTCGTTCGCAGCCGACGCCCAGGGCCAGGACCGGCGGATGCAGCAGCAATTCGTCCTCGTCGGTGGCGACGGCGTGGTCGGTGACGCGGACCAGCGGCTGGCCGTCCTCGGCGGTCGGCAGGCCATCCAGCCAGGCAGCGTTGCCGGCCTCGACCTCCAGGCGCACGCGGCCGCCGGCCAGCAGGGCGGCGGTCACCGGCTTGATGGCGGCCGGGTTGCCCACTGTCCAACCGGCCGGCGGCTCGTCGAGCGCCAGGCCCAGGGTGACGTCGCCGGCGGTGGTGATCGCAGCGACGCCGCCGGTCAGCACGGCCACCTGTCGCGCCAGCTGGTTGGCGCCGTGATGGCCGCCCAGAAGCGGCACCACCGCGCTTCCGTCCACCGCGACCGCCAGCACCGCCGGCTCGGATTGCTTGTCGGCCAGCAGGGGGGCCACGGCGCGGACCAGGATGCCGGCGGCGCACACGCCGATGATGCGCTTGCCTTGGGCGAACAGGTCGCGCAGATGGGCCATGGTGTCGGCGAACAATTCGTCGGCACCCTCGACCCGGCCGGCCAGGCCGTGCAACTGGGCGCCCGGAACGCCGTTCCTGATCAGGCGGGCGGTGGGCAGGGCGGCGGGGGTCAGGCAAAGGATGACGGTCATGGATGCACCAGGATCAACGAGAAATAGGACAAATCGGCGGAATCGGACAAAGCCACGACGCGCTGGTCGGGCAGGGTGGCGCGCTCGACCACCACGGCGCGGGACGCCAGGCCCAGCCGGGTCAGCAGGGCGGCCAGACGGGCACGGTGGCGGCCGACCTTCATGATCACTGCCGCATCGGATGCCTGCAACAGCGCCTCGATGCGGGCATCGGGTGCGGTGGCGGGGATCACCGCCAGGGCATTGTCCAGCAGGGTCAGGGGCTGCAAGGCGGCAGCAGCCGCGGCCATCGGCGACGACACGCCCGGCACCACGGCGACCGGGAAGCGATCCTTCAGGCGGGCCAACACATAGATGAACGAGCCGAAGAACAGGGGATCGCCCTCGCACAGCACGCCGACATCGCGGCCGGCTTCCAGATGGGCCGCGATGGTCCGGCAGGCCCCGTCATAGGCGGCATCGGTGTCGGCGCGGTCGGGGGCGAAGGACAGACGGATGGCGATCTCGGCCTTGCCGGCCGGAATGAAAGGCGCGGCGATGGTCCGCGCGAAGCCTTCGCCCTCCAGCGGCGCCGGCCAGGCCAGCACCGGCAGTTCGGCCAGAAGGCGGGTCGCCTTGTGGGTGATCAGTTCGGGGTCTCCGGGGCCGACCCCGATGCCCCACAGGGTGCCGGTCATGGTCAGTGATCGTGATCGTGGTGATGATGGTGCCCATGGTCGTGATGATGACCATGATCGTGATGATGGCCATGATCGTGATCATGATGATGGTCGGAATCGGTGCCGATGCCGACCACATGATGGTGATGGCCGGCCTGGACGGCGCCGACCTGGGTCTCGTAGCCGACCACCTGGGCGCGATACTTGCACAGGGTGCAATTCATGTGGGTGCGGCCTTCCAGAATCTCCTCGACCCGTTCGACGAAGCTGTCGATCACCAGCGGATTGTCGTTGAGATAGGGGGCCTTGACGATCTCGACCTCGGGGTGCGCCGCCGCCGCCTGATCGGCCTGGGCATAGATGCGCTTGACCAGGATGCCGGTGAACAGGAAATAGGGGAACACGACGATGCGCTTGTAGCCCAGCCGCACCACACGATCCAGGGCCTGGTCGACCAGCGGATAGGCGACGCCGGAATAGGCGGTTTCCGCCCAGCCGAAGCCCATGCCTTCCCACAGCATGCGCGCCACCTTCGAGACGTTGGAATTGGCGTCGGGGTCGTTGGTGCCGCGCCCGACCACCAAGAGCAGCGTGTCCTTGCGCGACACCGAGGCATCAAGGCTGGCCAGCGCCTCTTCGATGCGGGCCGCCGACGCCGCCAGCAGCTTGGGATCGACCGCCAGCTCGCGGCCGAACTGGATCTGCATGCCAGGATGTTCGGCGGCGAAGGAATTCAGCTCCCACGGCAGGTCGTTCTTGACGTGGCCGGCGGCGAACAGCATGCCGGGCACCGCCAGCACCCGGGTCACGCCCTTGGCCTGCAACGCGGCCAGACCGTCCTTGATGACCGGACGGGCGAATTCCAGATAGCCGGACTCGACCGGATATTGCGGGAAGCGATGGGCCAGATGATGGGCCAGATGGGCGAATTGTTCGGTCGCCTCGACGTCGCGGCTGCCGTGGCCGCACACCATCACCCCGATCTTTTCCGACATGCGCGTGGTCCTTGCCTTCGTGCGTTTCCTGATCCGAACCGGCTGGTCCTTGCCTTCGGCCGGCTGGCTCGGGACTATAGGAGGGTCGGCAGCGATTTGTAAGAGTTTCCTTCCTCGATTATGCTGCCCGCCATGCTGCCTTTCGGAACCCATTTCGGCGCGGCCCCCGACGCCCTTCTGATGCTGTTCATGGCCCTTGGCGTCGATGCCGTGCTGGGCGAAATGAACTGGCTGTTTCGCTTCGTGCCCCATCCGGTGGTGCTGATCGGCAACGCCATCGCGGGGCTGGAACGGCGCCTGAACCGCACCACCTTGCCCGATGGCGACCGCCGCCTGCGGGGCTTCGTCACCGTCGGCCTGATGCTGATGGTGGCGGTGGGCGTGGGCTGGGCCATCGCCTTCGTCGCCCGCTCGCTGCCCCATGCCTGGATCTTCGAGGTGTTCGCCGCCGCCACCTTGCTGGCCCAGAAAAGCCTGTTCCACCATGTCGACGACGTCGCCCGGGCGCTCGAGGCCAAGGGCCTGGAAGCCGGACGCTATGCCGTCTCGCGCATCGTCGGGCGCGACCCGCAAAGCCTGGACGAACATGGCGTGGCCCGCGCCGCCATCGAATCCCTGGCCGAGAACTTCTCGGACGCGGTGGTCGCACCCGCCTTCTGGTACGTGCTGTTCGGGCTGCCCGGCCTGGTCGCCTATAAGGTGGTCAACACGCTGGACAGCATGATCGGGCACAAGAACGACCGCTACCGCGCCTTCGGCTTCGCCGCCGCCCGGCTGGACGATGGGATGAACCTGATCCCGGCGCGCTTGTCCGGGCTGATCGTGGTGCTGGCCGCCGCCTTCGCCGCGCGCGGCAATCCGTGGCGGGCGCTCACCACCATGATCAAGGATTGGCGCCACCACCGCTCGCCCAATTCCGGCTGGCCCGAGGCGGCGATGGCCGGCGCCCTGGGCCTGGCCCTGGGTGGGCCGCGCAAATATCCCGGCCTGATCGTCGACGAGAAATGGATCGGCCAGGGCCGGGCGCGGGCGACATCAGCCGACATCGACCGGGCGCTGCACCTGTTTTCCGCCGCCTGCCTGCTGCATGCCGGGCTGGTGGTGCTGCTGTTGTGGATTCAGTCCCTGCTGGCCAGCTGAAGCAGCCGATCCAGATCGACATGACCGGCCAGATGGGCGGCCAGCCCATCCAGAACGCGCTCGACCAAAGCGTCATGGGCAAGATCGCTGCCGCCGCCCAGAAAGGCGCTTCGGAAGCGGTCGGACGAGAACAGCCCGTGCAGATAGCCGCCCATCACCCGCCCATCCGCCGACACCGCGCCGTCGGGCCGGCCGGCCAAGGTCAGGAACGGCCGGGCGCAATCGGGGCCGTCGGTGCGGCCCATATGCATCTCGTAGCCATGGACCGGATGGCCGGCCGGGTCATGGCCCGCCACCTCGACCAGGGTCTTTTCGGCGCTCATGACGGTTTCGACCTCGAGATAGCCCAGGCCTTCGGCCACCGATCCGGCCGGGCCTTCCAGCCCCAGCGGGTCGGCGACACTTCTGCCCAGCATCTGGAAGCCGGCGCAGATGCCCAGCACACGGCCGCCGCGACGCAGATGGGCGGCCAGGTCGATGTCCCAGCCCTGGGCGCGCAGGAAGGCCAGGTCGGCGATGGTCGCCTTGGACCCCGGCAGGATGATCCAGTCGGCATCGCCGGGCAGGGCCTGGCCGGGGCCGACAAAGGCCAGCGTCACCCCCGGTTCGGCCGCCAGCGGGTCGAAATCGTCGAAATTGGCCATGCGCGACAGACGCGGCACGGCGATCTTCAGCGCACCGCTGCCGCCGCCCTTGGGGGCGGTGGCGCCGTCCTCGGCCGGCAGCAGGGCGGCGTCGGGGTAGTAGGGCACGATGCCCAGGCAATCGAGCCCGGTGCGGGCCTTGATCAGCTCGACCGCCGGGGTGAACAACGACGCGTCGCCGCGGAACTTGTTGATGATATAGCCCTTGAGCCGGGCGCGTTCGGCCGGCGGCAGCAATTCCCAGGTGCCGACGATGGCGGCGATGACGCCGCCGCGATCGATGTCGGCCACCAGCACCACATCGATATCGGCCGCCTCGGCGAAGCCCATATTGGCGATGTCGGCGGCGCGCAGATTGACCTCGGCCGCGGCTCCGGCCCCTTCCACCAGCATCAGATCGGCGCCTTGGGCCAGGCGCTCGAAGCTTTCCAGCACGCGCGGCAGCAGGGTCGGCTTCAGGGCGTAATAGTCGCGCGCGCTGGCATTGGCCAGGACGCGGCCTTGCACCACCACCTGGGCGCCGACATCGGATTGCGGCTTCAGCAGCACCGGATTCATGTCGGCGACCGGGGCAATGCCGGCGGCGCGGGCCTGCAGCGCCTGGGCGCGGCCGATCTCGCCGCCATCCCTGGTGACGGCGGCATTGTTGGACATGTTCTGCGGCTTGAACGGACGGACGGCCAGGCCGCGGCCGACGAAGGCCCGGGCCAGGCCGGCCACCAGCAGGCTTTTGCCGACATCCGACCCGGTGCCCTGGAACATCAGGGCCGGGGGGTGGAGACCCGAGCAGGGTGATTTCATCTAAAATCGCCCTGCTCATGCCGCCATTGAGGCGGCGGCCAAGCAAACCGGAGGTTTGCGCCCGGCGAGGGGCAAACGAAAAGGATCAATTTAACGCGCAAGGACGTCTCGCAGGCGGTCGGCCTGGGGGCTGTCGAGACGGCGCGCCAGCACGATGTCCTCGGGCGCCGGGTTGCCGCCGTAGAAACCGGCGTTCCACGAATGGCGCGGCAGGATGCCCGATCCTTCCAGCGAGGCGCCGCCATAGGCGCCAACCGCCTTGTTGAAGGCATAAATGTCGGCGCCGGCATTGGAGGTGGTCGAGGCCTCGGCGCCGCCGCCGATATGGGCCACCGCCACCGAGGCGTCGGCGCCGGCCTTGAAGCGGTTTTCCATCACCGCCTTCAGACCGGCATCGGACATGATGACGAAAATGGTCTCGGCGTCCTGAACCCCGATCTGCAGCCCGACCGAACCCGACGCCACCGAATAGAAGGCCGGCCCCGACCAGCGGCCGCCATTATCCTTGACCAGCAGCACGCCGGTCCCCCACTCGGCCCCCAGGATGAACCCACCCTTGACCAGATCGGGGACGATCAGCACCGCCCGGGCCCGGGCCAGCCGGGGATCAAGCTCGCGCGCCATATTGGGGTCGCGGCGCAGCCGTTCGACGCTGGTGGCGGCCTTGGCCAGCACCGCCGCTCCGTCGGACGCGGCTTGCGCCGAAACCGGGCGGGGCGCGGCCAGCAACAGGGACAACAGGGCAAGGACGATCAATCGCATGGGATCAGGCTAAGGGGACGGCGGTTAGGAAGCGGTTAAAACTCGATGCCCGGCTGGGCCTTGATGCCGTCGCGGAACGGGTGCTTGACCAGCGCCATCTCGGTGACCAGGTCGGCCGCCTCGATCAGGGCCGGCGCGGCGTTGCGCCCGGTCAGCACCACATGCTGGCCCTCGGGGCGGGCCTTGATCGCCGCCAGCACATCGTCCAGCGCCAGGTAGTCATAGCGCAGCGCCACGTTGATCTCGTCCAGGATCACCAGGCGGATGGCGGGGTCGGCCAGCATCTCGGCGGCCATGTCCCAGGCGCGCCCGGCGGCGGCGACGTCGCGGGCGCGGTCCTGGGTTTCCCAGGTAAAGCCCTCGCCCATCGCCTTGAAGGTCACCAAAGGCGCGAACGTGTCCATGATCCGGCGCTCGGCGGTGTCCCAGGCGCCCTTGATGAACTGGACGATGCCGACCGGAAAGCCGTGGCCGACGCAGCGCAAAGCCATGCCGAACGCCGCCGTCGATTTGCCCTTGCCCGGCCCGGTATGGACGATCACCAGCCCCTTCTCGCCCTGCTTCTTGGCCATCAGCTTGTCGCGGCTGGCCTTCTTCTTGGCCATCTTGTCCTTGTGGCGGTCAAGGCTGTCGTCGTCGGTCATGGCGGCTCCGGGATAAGGGGAGGCCGATGGTGCCCCGAAATGCGAGCCGTTCGCAAGAAAGAAGCGTGGCGATCAGCGCATCCCTATAGTAGAATGTAGTCATATAATGATATGGGGAGTCCGGAAATGTCCGCCAAAACCTGGCTGTTCATCGCCTCGGTGGTCACCGTCGTCTGCGGCGTCGCCGGCTTTGCCGTTCTGGGCATCATCGCCAAGGTCCCGGCCGGGGAATATTGGATGGTGGTGCTGGGCGGCCTGGTGGTCGGCGGCGCCTGGCTGGCCTTGATCACCATCTTGCACCGGCAAAGCCTTAGGGAATGACGCCGGCCATGTGCCGCACGCTTTCGGGCGTGTGACCGGCGGCGCGCAGGCTGGCGATGGTCAGCGCGCGGTCGCGCTTGGCGAATCGGCGCCCCGATTCGTCGGTCAGCAGACGGTGGTGGTGCCAGACCGGCACCGGCAGGCCCAGCAATGCCTGCAACAGGCGATGGACGTGGGTGGCCTCGAACAGGTCGGCGCCCCGGGTCACCAAATTCACCCCTTGCAGGGCATCATCGACCGTCACCGCCAGATGGTAGCTGGTCGGCGTGTCCTTGCGGGCCAGCACGACGTCGCCGAACAGTTCGGGCCGGGCCGCGATGCTCCCCGCCGCTTGGTCGTGCCAGGTCAACTGCCCGACCAGATCCACCGCCTTGGCCATGTCCAGACGAACGGCGTGCGGTTGGCCGCTGGCCAGACGCTCGGCCCGTTGGGCCGGGTCCAACCGGCGGCACAGGCCGGGATAGACCGGCCCGTCGGGACCGTGCGGAGCGTGACCGGCGGCATGGATTTCCGCCTCGATGTCCTTCCTGGTGCAAAAGCAAGGGAAAAGCAGGCCCATCGCGTCCAGCCGGGCCAGGGCGGCGGCGTAATCTTCCAGGTGGCTCGACTGCACCCGCACCGGGCTTTCCCACTCCAGGCCCAGCCAGGCCAGATCCTCGAAGATGGCGGCGACGAATTCGGGGCGGCAGCGGACCGGGTCGATATCCTCGATGCGCAGCAGGAAGCGCCCGCCGGCCACGCGCGCCGCTTTCCAGCCGAACAAGGCGGAATGGGCATGGCCCAGATGCAACAGGCCGGTGGGGCTGGGGGCGAAGCGGGTGACGATCGGGGGTTGGTGCATGGGGGCAAGCATACCATAATCAGGACAGCCATTATCCCGAGCGGAGAGAACCGATGTCCACCCCCCTGTCCGGCCCTGCGGCCGAACCCTTGTCGGGCGGCCCCGCCCACCAATTGGTGATCTTGCTGCATGGCGTCGGCGTCGATGGGTCAGACCTGTTCGGGCTGGTGCCCTATATCGCCCCGGCCCTGCCCGACGCCGCCTTCATCGCCCCCGACGCGCCGCACGCCTATGACATGGCGCCGTTCGGGCGGCAATGGTTCTCGCTGGCCGACCGTTCGAATGCGGCGCTGGCCGCCGGCATCCGCGCCACCGCGCCGCTTCTGGATGCCTTCATCGATTCGCAACTGGCGGCGCGCGGGCTGGAGGACCAGCATCTGGCCCTGATCGGCTTCAGCCAGGGCACGATGATGAGCCTGCATCTGGGTCCGCGCCGCGCCCGGCCGGCGGCGGCGATCGTCGGCTTTTCCGGCGCGGTGGTGGCCCCGGAAGCGCTGGCCTCGGAACTGGCCTGCCGGCCGCGCATCTTGCTGATCCACGGCGATTCCGACGAGGTGGTCAACCCCGATTGCCTGCCGGCGGCGGAAGCAGCCTTGGCCAGCTTCGGCATCCCGGTCATCACCGAGGTCCGCCCCGGCCTGGGCCACGGCATCGACGGCCCCGGCCTGACCCTGGCCACCGCCTTCCTGCGGCAAAGCTTCGGGCTGGACGAGTGAATCTTTA
>NZ_CACVCE010000019.1:0-46501 GCF_902729445.1 Magnetospirillum sp. LM-5
GGGGCTTGACCCACGGCTGTCCGGTTTAAATTTGGGCGTCCCGCCGCAAACGCTTGTGGTGGGAGCCTTTCAGAGCCTCGAGCCCGGAATAGACGCGAGTCGTCGCCCCACACTCCGTCATGCCCGTGCTTGACACGGGCATCCATGTGGCGCCGCGCAAAAATAGAATGGAAACAGCGCATTATGCGGATGCACGTGGATGGCCGGGTCAAGCCCGGCCATGACGACGAGGGCTGTGGATGGTACCGCGATAATTGAACCGGACAGCAGTGGGCTTGACCCGGCTATCCACGTGTCTTCGCAAAAAAACCATTGAAAACAGGTAGTTAGACTGCGCCGCGTGGATGCCCGGATCAAGTCCGGGCATGACGAAGAGGGGCTTTCGGACACCAGATCGGTGTTTTTCCGCAACCTGTTAGCCCAACGTGCCGATGGCCAGGCGCGAGGCGCTTTGCTTGGCTTGCTTCTTCAGCACGGCGATCTGCTGGCCGACCTCATCGACCGAACAGGCCGCCCGGCCGGCGGGCAGGTGGATCACCGCCGCCGATACCGTCATCAGCGGAAAGCGCAGGCAATTGCCTTGGCGGTCGGTGCCGTCGATATGGCCCTGCTTGCGGGTGGCATCGTCATAGAAGCTTTCGACGTCGCGGGCGAAGGCCGCGATCAGGCGGGTGGTGACCGCGACGGCCTCGTCGGGGGGCAGGCCGCGAAAGGCAGCGAAGAAATCGTCGCCGCCGACATGGCCGGGAAAGCCGCAATCGCGCGGCATCGCCTTGGTCAGAAGCTCGGCGAACAAGGTGATGGCGCGGTCGCCCAGGCGGAAGCCGTACTTGTCGTTGAACGGCTTGAAATTGTCGAAGTCGAAATAGGCCAGCACGAAGGGGGTGTCGGTGGCGGACAGCGCTTCCGACAGATATTCGTGGATCAGGTTGTTGCCCGGCAGCCGCGTCAACGGATTCTGGTCGCGGGCGGCGGCCAGGTTCTTTTCGTTGATGACGCGCAGCAGCGAGTGGGCCGACAGGAAGCCGACATATTTCATGGTATCGACGATCAGGATGCCTTCGGAATTCTCGACCGCCGAATAGACCTGCAGGATCTGCTCGGCCTTGGTGTTGATGTCGGCGATCGGGCAGCGCACCACGAAATCCTTGAGCCGCCGGCCGATGGTCTTGTTGGCGATCAGCGCCTTGCCGTATTGGGAATAGGTGTAGTCCTTGAGCTCGGCCTCGCGCACGATGCCGACCGGCTCGCCGGCGGCGTCGATGACCGGAAAGAAGGTCACCGTCTTGTCGGCGCGGAAGCGTTCGAACACCTGTTCCATCGGGCAATCTTGCATGATCGGCTCGACCTGGGTGATCTGGTCGGCGATCAGCTTCTGGTCGCTGACCTGCACCCGACGCTCGCCCCGGCCCAGGCGCTCGATCTCGCCGTAATGGGGCAGCAGATCCTCGGGCCGGCGGGTCGGTTTTTGCACCAGCCAGCCCTGGATCAGGTCGCAGCCGATATCCTTGCAGACGAAATATTCGCGCTCGGTCTCGACGCCTTCAGCCAGCACCACCACGCCCAACAGATGGGCGATGTTGACGATCTGGCCCAGGAACAGCTTCTTCTTGGAATCGGACGCGATGTCCGAAATGAAGAAGCGGTCGATCTTCAGCACGTCGGGGGCCGAGAAATACAGCAATTGCAGGCCCGAAAAGCCGGTGCCGAAATCGTCGATGGCCAGGCGGAAATTGGCCTTCTTGTAGTGGCCAAGCGCGATGCGGGCGGTCGCTGGCTGGCCGATCGGGTGACGTTCGGACACTTCGAACACCACCTGGCTTTCCTCGATGCCGTAAAGGTCCAGCATGGCGCGGGTCTTGACCGGCAGGTCGTTGTCGGCGGCCAGCGAACGGTTGTCGATGTTGACGAACAGCTTGGTCTGGCGCCAATGCGGCATCTGGCGGAATTTGGCCGCCGCCTTCTCGCGCACGCACATTTCGATGTCGGACAGCAGCCCCAGCGCGTGGCCGGTGTCGAACACGTCGTCGATGCTGGCGAAACCGGCCTCTTCGTGGTTGCGCAGCAAGGCTTCGTAGCCGTAGCAGGCGCCGGTATGGATGTTGACGATCGGCTGCAGCGCGATGTCCAGGCGGTCCAGCACGCCGTCCCACGGATCGTCGGGGCGGGTCGAGGTGGGGAAGGGGGTGCCACGCGGCGGCAAGGTCGGTCGGGGGACGTCACTGAGAACGGTGGCGGAATGGGACATGACGCGGCTCGCTTGTGATCGACGCGGGCCGGAGTCTGGTTGTCGTGCCCCCCGCGAGTCAACGTCGATACCGTGACGCAACATAAACTTCACGGGGCGCTTCCATCTTTGTTAAATGGTTTTACCGACGCGGCCGATGCGGGCATCATCAGCCGATGGCTGTCGTCGAGAATCCCACCCAACTGCCGGCCACCCTGGCCGACGACCTGGACCTGATCGCCGAGATGACCGGCGACTTCGCCCGCTCCTACGATATCGAGGAGACGTTGCGGGTCGGCCTGGCCCACATCAGTACCCGGATGGAGGCCGAGGCGGCCTCGTTGTTCCTGATGGAGGAAGGCAGCGGCGAGCTGGTGTGCCGGGCCTGTTTCGGCCCGACCGACGTCACCGGATTGCGGCTGCCGCACGGCCAGGGCATCGTGTGGCGCTCGGTCAGCCGCAACGCCACCGAATTGGTGCAAGATACCCGCGACGATCCCGACTTCGCCGCCCGGGTCGATGACGACACCGGCTTTCGCACCCGCTCGATCCTGTGCGCGCCGCTTTCCGTGCGCGACGAACGGCTGGGCGCCATCGAACTGTTCAACAAGAAGGGCGGCGGCAGTTTCGATTCCGACGATGTCCGCGTGCTGCAGGCGCTGGCCGCTTCCGCCGCGCTGGCCCTGATCAATGCCCGCCAGGCCGCCGCCATGGCCGAACGCCAGGCATTGTCGCGCGAATTGGCCCTGGCGTCCGACATCCAGCGGGCCATGCTGCCCAAGGACCGATGCGCGGAATTTCCCATCCACGGCATCAATTTGCCGGCCCGGGGCGTATCGGGCGACTTCTTCGACGTGGTCGAACTGCCCGGCGGGCGGCTGGCCTTCGCCATCGCCGACGTCTCGGGCAAGGGCATGAACGCCGCCTTGCTGATGGCCAAGACCGCCAGCCTGTTCCGCTGTCTGGCCAAGCGCCTGGATGGCCCCGGCGCGCTGTTGCAGGCCATCGATGCCGAACTGGCCGAGACCGGTTCGGCCGGGATGTTCGTCACCATGGTCGCCGGCGTGCTGGACCCGGCCACCGGCCGGGTGCGGCTGGCCAATGCCGGGCACGAGCCGCCGCTTTTGTGCTGTGGTGCGCGCATGAGCCGCATCGACGAAGGTCTGCCGCCCTTGGGGGTGATCCCGGAAATGTTCGCCGCCGGCTGCCCGGAAAGCGAGATCGACCTGGCCGGCGGCTCCCTTTACCTGTTCACCGACGGACTGACCGAGGCCGACGACGACGGCCGCATGCTGGGGTCCCTGGGCGTCGAGCGGCTGTTGACGCGCCATCGCCTGCTGCCGGCGCCCGAGCGCCTGCGCGCGGTGGTCGCCGAGGTCGCCCCCGAGGGCGCCGCCCTGAAGGACGATCTGACCATGCTGGTGGTCGAGGACCGTCGCGACGGCCCCTTGCTGCGCAGGCTTTATCCGGCGGTGCCGGCCAGTCTGGCCGAGGTGCGCCGCGCCGTCACCGGGGCGCTGACCGCCCAGGGACTGGAGGATTCCCTGGTCGGCGACATCATCTTGGCGGTAGACGAGGCCTGCCAGAACGTGGTGCGTCACGCCTATGGCGGCAGCGGTTCCGGCGACATGATCGTCGAGCTACGTCGCAAGGGCTGCGAATTGGTGATCGATCTGCTAGATTTCGCCGCTCCGGTCGATCCGGCCCGGGTGGCGCCGCGCGACCTGGACGATATTCGTCCGGGCGGATTGGGCACGCACCTGATCCGCGAGATCATGGACCGCGTCGAATTCTTGAAGCCGCCTGCGGGGGCGGGCAACCTGTTGCGGATGGTGAAGGGGCTGGGGAACCAATGAGCGTGAATGTTCGCGAGGAAGACGGTTGGGTGGTGGTGACGCTGGAGGGCGAGATCGACCTGCAGCGTTCGCCCGCCGTGCGCAAGCAATTGATGGAGCTGATGTTCGACAGCCGCGACGTGGTGGTCGACCTGTCCGGTGTCGCCTATATCGATTCGTCGGGCATCGCCTCGCTGGTCGAGGCCTATCAGATGGCCCGCAAGAACAATACCCGTTTCGTCCTGGCGGCGGTCAGCCAGCCGGCGATGCGGGTGCTGCAGCTCGCCCGTCTCGACAAGGTGTTCGCCTTGGCCGAGACCGTCGCGGCCGGGCTGAAGGCTTAAGGGCCGATGCGCGATCGGGTGCTGGACGTTCTGGAAAATGTCGGGCGCGCCGCCACCCGGGGCGTCGCCGAACTGGGATTCGCTGCCAGCCTGCTGGGCCAGTCGGTCTATTGGCTGGTGCTGGGCCGGGCGCGCAAGCAGCCGGTGCGGCTGGCCCCGATTTTCGCGCAAGGCATGGATATCGGCATCGCCGCACTGCCCATCATCACCGTCCTGGCCGCCACCATCGGCCTGATGCTGGCGATCCAGGGCATCTATACGCTGAAGACCTTCGGCGCCGAAAGTCGCGTCACCCTGGGGGTGGCGCTGTCCACCGTGCGCGAGTTCTCGCCTTTGATCACCGGCATCCTGGTGGCGGGGCGGTCGGGCTCGGCCCTGGCCGCCCGGCTGGGCACCATGCGCATCAACCAGGAAATCGATTCGCTGACCGTGATGGGCATCTCGCCGGTGCGCTTCCTGGTGGTGCCGCCCTTGGTGGCGATGGTGGTGCTGATGCCGCTTCTGACCCTGTGGGCCGATCTGGTCGGCCTGGCCGCCGCCGGCCTTTACATCGCCATCGAATTGCAGACCACCTTCGCCGCCTATGCCGACGAGGTGCTGTCGTTGTTGAAGCTGAACGATCTGCTGCACGGCCTGGCCAAGTCGGCCATCTTCGCCGTGCTGGTCACCATCGTCGGCGTGGTCAACGGCGCCTCGGTGACCGGCGGCGCCGAAGGGGTCGGGCGGATGACCACCCGCTCGGTGGTGCACGCCATCTCGGCCATCGTCGTCACCGACATGCTGTTCGTCTTCATGGTGACCCGATGAGCCAGTCCTCCATCGTCGTCGAGAACCTGAACACCTTCTACGGGTCGCGGCACATCTTGAAGAACGTCTCGCTGACGGTCGAACCGGGCGAAATCTTCATCATCATGGGCGGTTCGGGCTCGGGCAAGACCACGCTTTTGAACCATCTTTTGGGGCTGTTGATCCCGACATCGGGGACCATCCGCATCCTGGGCAAGGACATCCACGCAGTGTCGGCCCTTGAACGCCAGGCCTTGCGCACCCGCATGGGGGTGGCGTTCCAGTCCGGGGCGCTGTTTTCGTCGATGAGCGTCGGCGAGAACATCGCCCTTCCCTTGCGCGAGCATGCCGACCTCGACGAGACCACCATCGGCATCGTCACCCGCCTGAAGCTGGAAGTGGTCAGCCTGGCCGGGTTCGAGAATTTGATGCCGGCCGAGCTGTCGGGCGGCATGATCAAGCGGGCTGCCCTGGCGCGCGCCATCGTCATGGACCCGCGCCTTTTGTTCTGCGACGAGCCCTCGGCCGGGCTGGACCCGGTGGTGGCGTCTTCGATCGACGATCTGATCCTGCGCTTGCGCGACGCCATGGGCATGAGCATCGTGGTGGTCACCCACGATCTCGATTCCGCCTTCAAGATCGCCGACCGCATCTGCGTGCTCGACAAGGGCGAGGTGCTGGCGCTCGACACCGTCGATGCGATCCGCCGCTCGGACAACGAGCGTATCCAGAATCTGTTGAACCGCCGCACCGAAGAGGCCGAGGTCGATCCCGACGCCTATCTGCGGCGACTGATGGGCGAAAAGGAGCGGAGCACCCGCTTCGGCCCGCAAGCGAGGAAGGGTCTATGAGGGACGCGCGCACCAATTACGTCATCGTCGGCTCGTTCGTGCTGGCCATGCTGGCGGCGCTGGTCGTCACCGTCGCCCTGCTGACCGGCCGCACCGGCTCGGCCGACATCTACTTCACCGAGTTGGGCCATGTCGGCGGTATCAAGTTCGGCTCGAAGGTGACCTATGACGGCTTCGTCGTCGGCACCGTCGAGGATATCGAGCCGATCCGCGTCGAGGGCAAGACCCGCTTCAAGGTCAAGCTGGCG
Source organism: Magnetospirillum sp. LM-5 (assembly GCF_902729445.1). Classification (NCBI taxonomy): domain Bacteria; kingdom Pseudomonadati; phylum Pseudomonadota; class Alphaproteobacteria; order Rhodospirillales; family Rhodospirillaceae; genus Magnetospirillum; species Magnetospirillum sp. LM-5. The sequence continues at coordinate 6,292 of NZ_CACVCE010000019.1, forward strand.
GTCAAGGAAGGTTGGCCGGTGCCGGAAGGCTCGGTGGCGCGCATCACCGCGCCGGGCATCCTGGCCGCGGTGGTGATCGATATCAAGGGCACCACCTCGGACACCTTGCTGAAGCCCGGCTCGGCCATCCCCGGGGCTCCCGCCGCCAACATCTTCGCCGTCATGAACGACATGTCGGCCCAGGTCACCAAGTTGAACCAGGAAGGCCTGCTGCCCTTGATGGCCACGCTGAACCAGCAGGTCGCCACCCTGGGCGGCGTGCTGGAAAAGCAGGCCCCCGAATTGCTGGCCAACCTGGCCCTGATCAGCACCGATCTGGCCGCCAAGGCGCCGCGCATCACGTCCGACGTCCAGAAGATGACCGGCACCCTGGCGTCCAGCGTGGTCACCGAGGCCAACGCCGCCCAGATCGGCCAGTCCCTGAAGAACGTCGCCGAGTTGACCGCCGGCCTGCAGGACAGCCGCAAGAAGCTGGACGGCATCATCGGGGCCATCGATGCCAACAAGGGCAATGTCGATCAATCGCTGAAGGATTTGCGCCATACCTTGCAGGCGGTGGCGCGGACCATCGATTCGGTGACCTACAACCTGGAAGGCACCAGCCGCAACGTGCACGAATTCTCGCGTCAGATCCGCGACAATCCCGGCGTCCTGATCGGCGGCACCAAGGGCGCCGGCGACGGGCCGGGCAAGCGGTAGGTGTCGATCACACGGATGGAAGCTTGACGATGCGCGTCACCTTATCTCAGGAGCAGGAAAGCCTGACCGAGCGTATCATCGGAGCCGCGTTCCAGGTTTCGGCCTCGCTTGGACATGGGTTCCTTGAAGCTGTCTATCGTAAAGCCATGATTGTCGGCTTGCGCCAGACCGGGATGAACGTCGAGGAAGAAGTCCCGTTTACGGTTCGCTACCTTGGTGCGCCAGTCGGAACGTATCTGGCCGATCTATGCGTCGAATCCCAGGTTCTGGTCGAGTTGAATTCCGTGGCCGAATGGAACGCAGCCCATCGCAGTCAAGTCGTCAATTATTTGCGTGCCAGTGGTTTGCCGGTCGGATTGCTGATCAATTTCGGCCAGCCCAAGGTCGAAGTTCGGAGAGTGTTGGCATGATTCCTCCCATCCGTGTTCATCCGTGGCCCGCGCGAGCGGGCATCCGTGTCATCCGTGTTATCTTGTTGCTGTCATCACTCGCCGCCTGCGCGCAGCCGGCGCCGCCCAGGGACAGTTTCCACCGGCTCGACGTCGCCCAGCCCGCCCAGCGTTTCACCGCGCCGGTGCTGCCGGGTGTCCTTGAGGTGGCCCGGCTGGAAAGCGAAGGCATGCTGAACGAGCGACCGCTGGCCTATCAGGAGGCCGACGGTTCGCTGGCCCGCTACCGCTATGATCTGTGGACCGAGGTGCCGGCGGTGATGCTGCAGGAACACCTGACCGAGGTGCTGCGCGGCGCAGGCATCGCCGGGACCATCACCACGCCCGATTTACGGGTGCCGCCCGACTGGATACTGCGCGGCCGCATCTCGCGGTTCGAGTTGGTGCCGTCCTCGGGCAAGGTGGCGGCCAGGATCCGTCTGGCGGTGGTGTCGGCCAAAGACGGCGGCCTGGTGCTGCAGGAAACCTATGGGGCGGAGGTGCCGGCCGCCACCGGTCCCGATGCCGAGGTCCAGGCGCTGGGCGCCGCGGTCAGCGATATCCTGGCCCGCTTCGTCGGCGATCTGGGGCGGGCGCGGCGATGAGCCTTCGCAAGCGTCACGCTCCGCCGTCGCGCGCCAAGGCGCGGGGCAATGCCGTCACGCCCCGCGCGGTCGAGGTGACCATCGACGAACTGGGTGCGCGCGGCGACGGCATCGCCCGTCTGCTGGGCGAGTTGGTGTTCGTGCCCCTCACCGTTCCCGGTGACCGGGTGATTGCCCGCGTCGAGGGCCGGCGCGGCGACGGTCTGGTTGCCGCTTTGGTCGAGGTGCAAGCGCCCGGACCCGACCGTGCCGACCCGCCATGCCCCCATTTCGGCCGCTGCGGCGGCTGTTCGCTGCAGCATGTGGGCGCCACGTCCTATGGCGCGTGGAAGCGCGACCTGTTGGTCACCCATCTGGCCCGCCACGGCTTCGCCGACGCCCTTGTCGATCCGTTGATCCAGGTCCCGGCCGGGACCAGACGGCGCGCCACCTTCGCCTTTCATCGCTCGAAATCGGCGACGATCCTGGGCTTCAACGGCCGGGCCAGTCATACGGTGATCGACGTCGATTCCTGCCTGTTGCTGGACCCGGCCCTGGCCGCCCTGATCGCCCCCTTGCGCCGCATGCTGGGCGAGGTGGTCGCCGCGGGCGAGGATGGCGACGTCACCATTCTGGCCGCCGATTCCGGGCTGGACGTGCTGGTGGAAGCCGACGCCCGGCTGGACCTGTTCGACCGCGAGCGCCTGGCCGCCTTCGCCGATTCCCACGATCTGGCCCGGCTGTCGTGGCGCCGTCCGGGGGCGGGCTTCGTCGATCCCATCGCGCGCCGCCGCCCGGCAATGGTCAGCTTCGGACCCGTTCAGGTCGAGCCGGCCCCGGGCGGCTTCCTGCAGCCGACCAAGGAAGGCGAGAACGCCATCGCCGCGGCGGTGCTGGCCGGCATCGGCCCGGCCCGTCAGGTCGCCGACCTGTTTTCCGGTTGCGGCAGCTTCACCTTCCCGCTGGCGGCCCAGGGCCGCACCATCCACGCCGTCGAGGGTGAGGAAGCCCCGGTTCGGGCCCTGGAAGCGGCCGCGTCCCGGGCCGGGCTGAAGGTGACGGCCGAGGTGCGCGACCTGTCGCGCCGTCCGCTGCACGCCCAGGAACTGAAGCGGTTCGACGCCGTTCTGTTCGACCCGCCCCGGGCCGGTGCGGCGGCGCAGGCCGAAATGCTGGCCGAATCCGGGCCTGATCGGGTGGTGGCGGTGTCGTGCAATCCGGCGACCCTGGCGCGCGACCTGCAGACCCTGGCCAAGGGCGGTTATCGGCTGGAACGGGTCACCCCCATCGACCAGTTTCCGTGGTCGGCGCATCTGGAAGCGGTGGCGGTGCTGGTCAGGACCAAATAATTGGTGCAGGCCAGTTGCCACGCTGTGCGCGGCTGGGTAGAGTGGCGTCGCCCGAGCCTGTCCAGGTGGGCGTCCTCTCCCGTTTGCTTGAATGCCTGCCATGCGCCCGTTCGCCATCGTGGGACTTGTCGTCCTGTCCTTTCTCCTGGTCCGTCCATTGGCGGCGGCCGAGCGTGCCATCGGCGTGTTCGGCGATTCGCTGGGCGACGGCGTGTGGAGCGCGCTGACCTTCCTTCTGAAGAAAAGCGAGGGCGACAAGGTCTTTCGCTACACCAAGGTCGGCGCCGGCCTGACCCGGCCGGATTTTCCCGCCTGGATCGAGGAATTGCCCAAGAATCTCGAGGTCGATCGCATCACCCATGCCGTGGTGATGGTCGGGGCCAACGACCTGCAAAGCGTGCGCGACGAGAACCGGCGCGGCTTTCTGTTCGGCACGCCGGGCTGGAAGCAGGTCTATCAGGCCCGCATCGAGAAGATGCTGGACGCCTTCGCCGCCCGCGACATTCCGGTGGTGTGGCTGGGCCTGCCGATCATGGCCAAGGACGAGTCCAACCAGGGCAGCCAGATCTTGAGTGAGGTGTTCGTGGCGGCGACCCTCAAGGGCAAGCGGGTCACCTATCTGCCGCTGATCGACGATTTCAAGGGCGAGGGCGGGGCCTTCGCCACCCATCTGCCCGACGATGCCGGCAAGTCTCGGCAGGTCCGTGTCGAGGACGGCATCCATTTCACCCATTACGGTTACGAGCGAATTGCCCTGAAGGTGCTGGCCCGGTTCGCGGACAAGCCCTGATGGTTCTGCTGCGGCTGGCCCTGGTGGCGATGATGGCGGCGGCGACGTGGGCGGCGGCGGGCGCGCTGGCCGCGCCGCAGCGCAAATCCGCCGCCCCCGCCCTGCAGACCGATTCCCGCAAGATGATCGCCCCCCAGGCTTTGGCCGGCTTTTACCGCGACCTTGCCCGGCTCGAGGCCGGCGAGATCGATCAGTTGCACATCGTGCAGTTGGGCGACAGCCACACTGCCGGCGACGTCTTCTCGGGCCGGCTGCGCAGCCGGTTCCAGCAGATGTTCGGCGCGGCCGGACGTGGCGCCATGCCGCCCGGCAAGACCTTTCCCGGCATCCGTCAGAAAGAGGTGTCGCTGAGCCAGGGCGGCGCCTGGACCATGCGCAACAGCAAGCTGGGCAACCCCGACGATCTGGCCTATGGCCTGAGCGGCTTCGTCGCCGTCAGCGGTCAGGGCGGCGGCTGGATGCAGGTCTCGCCCACCGAGGACAGGCTGTTCCAGTCGGCCCGGATCGATTTCCTGCATGCCGACAGCGGCGGCGCCTTCGACGTTCTGCTGGACGGCGAGGCGGTCGAGACGGTGTCCACCGAAGGCCCGGATGGTCGGCCCGGCCATGTCGAGGTGGCGGCGCCGCACGGCGCGCGCGTCCTGGGGCTGGCGACGTCCGCCCCCGATGTGCGGATCAAGGGCTGGTCCCTGTTCGAAGCGCGTCCCGGCGTGCTGGTGGAAAGCTTCGGCATCGTCGGCGCCACGGTGCGGGTGGTCGAACGCTGGCACCCGGCCAGCGTCGCCGCCGACCTGGAAGCGCTGCGCCCGTCGCTGGTGATCCTTGCCTATGGCACCAATGAGGGATTCGAGGTGACGCTGGACCTGGCGGAATACCGCTCGACCTTCGCCCGCGTGCTGGGCCGGTGGCGCCATCGCGCGCCGGTCCTGGTGGCCGGTCCGCCCGACGGCCGCCGGGCGGCCCCGGCCTGCAAGGAAAAGCCCAAGAAGGGCAGGAAGCCCCCGCCTTGCCGCTGGTTCACCCCGGCCAACCTGCCCCTGGTGCGGGGCATCCAGCGCCAGGAAGCCCAGGCCCTTGGCGCCGCCTTTTGGGACTGGTCGGCGCAAATGCCCGAGCCGGGCGGCATCGAACGCTGGGTCAAGGCCGAGCCGCCAATGGCGCGCGGCGATTACGTTCATTTCACCACTTTGGGGTATGAAAGTGCTGCGGATGCCCTGTTCGAGCAATTGATGGACGGTTACGCCCAGTTCAAGGCCAAATCCCTGCCGGTCAAACCGAGATAGACATGCTGTTCCCGACGCTGAACTTTGGATTGTTCTTCCTGGTGGTGTTCTCGGTGGCCTGGGCGCTGGTCGGCCATCATCGGCTGCGGCTGGCCTTCCTGACCGCCGCCAGCTACCTGTTCTACGGCTTCTGGGATTGGCGCTTCTGCGCGCTGCTGGCGGCCAGTTCGCTGGGGAACCATCTGTTCGGCCGGCTGATCTTCGATTGCCCCGACCCCCAGCGGCGCAAGACCATCCTGACGGTGGCGATCGTCCTGAACCTGGGCTGCCTGGCCGTCTTCAAATATTTCAACTTCTTCCTGGAATCCTTGAACGACCTGCTGATCCTGCTGGGTGTCGGGCGGGATATTCCGTTCCTGTCGGTGCTGCTGCCGGTCGGCATCTCGTTCTTCACCTTCCACGGCATCTCGTATCTGGTCGATCTGTATCGCGGCACGCTGGACCGCCCGGCTTCGGCGCTGCAGATGCTGCTTTATATCTCGTTCTTCCCGCAATTGGTGGCGGGTCCCATCGTGCGCGCCGCCCATTTCCTGCCCCAGCTTCGGCGCCCGGTCGATCCGGCCGACATTCCCGCCGTGCGCGCCTTCCTGCTGATCCTGGGGGGGCTGTTCAAGAAGGTGGTGGTGGCCAACATCCTGGCCACCGCACTGGTCGATCCGGTGTTTCGCGATCCGCAATCCTTTGGCGCCATCGATCTGATGCTGGCCGCCTATGGCTATGCGGTGCAGATCTATTGCGACTTTTCCGCCTATACCGACATCGCCATCGGCGTGGCCGCCCTGTTCGGCTATCGCTTCCCGCAAAACTTCAACCAGCCCTATCGTGCCGTCGGCTTGCGCGATTTCTGGCGGCGCTGGCACATCTCGCTGTCGTCATGGCTGCGCGACTATCTGTACATCTCGCTGGGCGGCCAGGATCGGCGGACCCGCAACCTGATGATCACCATGCTGCTGGGCGGGCTGTGGCACGGCGCCGCCTGGACCTTCGTCGCCTGGGGCCTGCTGCATGGGGCGATGCTGGTGGTCGAACATCGGGCCGCCCATGGCCGTCAGCCGCTGGCCGGCTGGCAGCGGGTGGTGGCCCTGGTGGCGACCTTTCATCTGGTGTGCCTGACCTGGATCTTGTTCCGCGCCCCCGATCTGGGGCTGGCCTTGGATTATCTGGCCGGCTTCGCCCGCTTGGGCCAGGCCAGCCAGGTCGCCCAACCCATGGTGCTGGCGCTGCTGGCCGGCGGGATCGGCGCCCATTTCCTGCCGGCCGGCCGACTGGACTGGCTGGAACGCCAGGTCGCCATCCTGCCGCGCACGGCGCAAGCCGCCGCCTTGGGTGCGGCGATCGTGCTGATCGACCGCCTGGGCCCTGATGGTGTCGCCCCCTTCATCTATTTCAGGTTCTAGCCATGAGCTATCTGTCCGAACCGCCCCGCCCATTGACCCACCGACCCCCGGTCGAATCCATGACCGGGGCCGGGCGCACGCCGCTGCGGGGCGTCATCCGGATGGTGGCGCTGGCCAGCGCGGTGGCGCTGGTCTTGGGCTCGCAGGCCATCCTGGATTGGGCGCTGGCCTTGCCGGTCCATCCGGCCAGCGACATGGCGGTGAATGCGGCCGACCAGTGGCACGCCTGGATGGGCCAGGTCGGCCTGACCCGTCCGGCCGAGGCGGCCCGGTCAGGCTTTCGCCAGCTTCAGGGTCAATAGTTGCCCGTGGAAAAGTCCCTCGGCTTCGCCTCGGTGTACTTTTCCCCGATTTTGTTTGGAAACCCCGTGCTCAAGCAAGCTTTCCGCGCGGGATTGGCGTGTTTTCCCGCCACGAGGCGAGCACGGCTCGCCTCGTGGCGGCTACGGTTTTGCCGGTTTTGCGGCCCAAGGGGCCGAAAAACCGGCAAAACGACAGACATGAAAAATAGGAGCAGGGCCGTCCCAAGCCTATTTTTCTCTTTTTGAACCAACGTGCGAAAGTACACTGAGCGAAGCGAAGGACTTTTGCACGGACGACTCAATAGCCGCGCAGACCCATCGCCAATTGGCGATAGAACTGGCCGTTGCCCTTGGCCTGTTCGGCGGTCAGGTCCTTGCGGGCCAGCCGCTCGGCGGCGGCGACGTCGCCCTTCAGGGCCAGCAGCAGGGCATAATTCTGGCGGACCTGGGCCTTGGCGGCGGGTTGTTCGTTGGCCTGGCGCAGGGCGTCGAGCGCGCCGTCCAGGTCGCCCGACTGGGCCCGTGACAGGCCCAGATTGTTCAACACCACCGGATTGTCGGGATTGATCGCCAGGGCGGTCAGATAGGCGGCCTGCGCCTTGTCCCATTGTTCCTGGTAATCATAGGCGACGCCCAGGGCCGAGACGATTTCCCAATTCTTCGGCGCCTTGGCCTGGGCCTCCTGAAGGGTGCGCAGCGCCAGACCCAGGCGGTCGGCGGCCAGATAGGCCTTGCCCAGCTCGGCCAGCACCAGGGCCGGTCGTTCGCTTCCGGCCAGCGAATTCAACAGGTCGATCGCCGCCTGCGATGCCCCCGAGAAGCGCAGGTTGCGCGCCAGCGACAGGGCCAGGCGCTGGTCGTCCGGATGACGGTCCAGCAGCGCGCGGTAATGCTGGACGGCGCTGCGGTAATCATAGGACGCCTCGGCCTCGCGGGCGGCCTGGCGCAGTGACGGCTCGACCGCTTCGGACAGGCCCGAGACGGTGGGGGTGCTGGTCTGGGTGGTGCCGCAAGCGCTTAGAATAATGGTCAGTGCACTTGCAGACAAAACAGCACGAAAACTATATAAAATTTTCGACATTTTGTTTTCCTCTGGTCCGCAGCAAGTTAACTTCTAATACCATACGCCATAATATGGCCTTGGTTCCAGCGCTATTATATTTTGAATGGGCCATTGGTTTGTGTTAGTGTGATTGTTGCATGATAACGACTTGAGTGGGGCCTCCCATGCGTGCCGCCATATTGACCACCCTTCTTGTTGTGCTGGCGCTTCCGGCCTGGGCCGAGCCGCTGCGGGTCGGCCGGGACGAGGCCATCGTGGTGCCGCTGAACGGTGCCGCCCGCGACGTGGTGGTCGGCAATCCGCGCATCGCCGACGTTCAGGTCCAGGGGCCGCGCCGGCTGGTGGTGATCGGCAAGGGCTATGGCGAAACCAGCCTGACCGTGCTGGATGGGGCTGGGCGGGTGCTGCTCAGCCAGCCCGTGGTGGTGACCGGCGGCGAAGAACGCCTGGTGTCGGTGATCACCGCCGACAAGTCCGGCTTCAAGGAAACCCATTTCTCGTGCGCGCCGCGTTGCGTTCGTGTGCTTGAGGATCAGGCACCGGGCACGCCGGCGCCCAAATAGGCCGAAGGCCGTGTCCTCCCTGCTTCGCCATGACGGCGGCGCCGTCGCGCCGTTGACCGCCATCACCCTTCCGGTCCTGCTGGGGCTGGTCGGGCTGGGGGTGGAAACCGGCATGTGGTACGCCGACAAGCGGGTGTTGCAGGTCCAGGCTGACGCGGCAGCCATGGGCGGCGCCTTCGAGGTGGCCGATGGTGGCCAGGCCTCGAGCGCGGCGGCCCGCGACGCCGCCCGTAACGGCTTTTCCCAGGCCAATGGCGGCAGCCTTTCGGTGTCGGTGCCGCCCGGTTCGGGGGCCTATGCGGGTGATTCCAGCGCCGTCGAGGTGACGGTCAGCCGCAGCCGCACCCTGCTGTTCGCCGGATTGTTCCAAGGCGGCGACGCGGTGACCATCCGCGCCCGCGCCGTCGCCCGGGTCATCCAGAACGGCCAGGCCTGCGTGCTGGCGCTGGAAGGGGTGCAGTCCCAGGCGCTTTACTTCACCGGCAGCGCCACCATCAACCTGATCGGTTGCGGCGTCGCCGCCAATTCCACCAGTGCCCAAGCGATGCAGGTGTCGGGCAGCGCCACCTTGAACACCGGCTGGGTCGATCTGGTCGGCAATTATTCGGTATCGGGGTCGGGGGTGTTGAATTCGGCGACGGTTCCGCGCACCGGCATCTCGCCGATCGCCGATCCGTTCGCCGACCTGCCGTCGCCCAGCACCGGGTCATGCCTGAAGACCGGATACAAAAGCAAGGCCCATCAATCCGAGACGCTGCAGCCCGGCACCTATTGCAACGGCATGGAAATCGGCTCGCAAGGCAATGTGACGCTGTCGCCCGGCACCTATGTCGTCAAGGGCGGCACCTTCAAGGTCAACGGCAATGCCAGCCTGACCGGCAGCGGCGTGACCATCATCCTGAGCGGCAGCGGCAGCGATTACGCCCTGGCCGACATCAATGGCGGGGCCAGCATTTCCTTGACCGCGCCCAGCACCGGCGCCTATGCCGGGATCGCCTTCTATCAGGATCGCAACGCGCCGACCGGCCCGGACAACAAGTTCAACGGCGGCTCGACCATGAACATCAACGGAGCCATCTACTTTCCCCGGCAAGAGGTCAAGTTCACCGGCGGCAACGCCACCGGCGGCGGCTGCACCCGCATCATCGCCCGCGAGGTGATCTTCACCGGCAACGCCGACATGGAAAACAATTGCGCGGCGCTGGGGTTGGACACCAGCACCACCAGCGTCCGCCTGGTGGAGTAGGGGCGATGATCCGCCGCCTTGTCCGCGACCAGACCGGAGCCTCGGCGGTGGAATTCGCCCTGGTGGCGCCGATGCTGATCGCCCTGGTGCTGGGGCTGGTGGATTTCGGCTCCGCCCTGCGCGAGCGCATGCAACTGACCGCCGCCGCCCATGCCGGCATCCAGTACGCGGCGCGCAATCCCGACAATCTGGGCGGCATTTCCAGCGCGGTGACGGCGTCCGGCTCGATTCCGTCGGCGCGGCTTTCCATCGCCACCTCGACCGCCTGCGAGTGCTCGGACGGCACGTCGGTCGCCTGTGCCGGCGGGGCCTGCCCGGTCGGCTCGCCCCGGACCTATGTGACGGTGACGGTGGCCGAAAGCTATCCCTTGCTGTTCCATTATCCCGGCCTGGGGACCAGCGTCAGCTTGTCGGCCCAGGCCAGCCAGCGTGTCGAGTAGGGGGGGCGGCGATGAAACGGCGCCTGGGCACTGACCAATCCGGCGCGGCGGCCATCGAGTTCGCCCTGATCTTGCCGGCACTGTTGATGTTGATGCTGGGCGTGGTCGAATTCGGCCGGGCGCTGTGGACCCACGGCACGCTGCAATACGCGGTCGAGGAAGCGGCCAGATACGGCGCCGTCGATGACCTGGCCAGCAGTACCGGTGTGGTGGCGCGGGCGCGGGCGCGCATGGCCGGGCTCGACGCCGCCGCCGTCACCGTCACCGCGACCCTGGGGGTCAGCTCGGTGACGGTCACCGCCAGCCAAAGCCTGAACTGGCTGGTCCCCGGCCTGCTGCCGGCCGATGCCGTTTCGCTGTCGGCGACGGCGACCCATCCGCGCTGACGATCACCACACCGGCGCCACCAGCGGCCATCGGCCCGACTGGTGCAGTTCCTTACGCAAGGATGCGGCCCGCAGGCGGGCTTCCAGGTCCAGTTCGGGATTTTCGAGCGAGCGGGCGACGCGGCGGGTGCGGCGCATCGGTTCCAGCAGCAATGCATCGGCCTCGGCCTCGGGCGGGTCGCCCCGGGGCGACAGTTCGGCCAGCCTGACCCAGGTCAAGGCTTCCAGGAAATCGCGGGATCGGTGCTGGCCGCGAAAGGCCAGGGTGGCCAGGGTCATCTGCGCCATGCGCTGGCCCGCACGGGCGGCGCCGTCCAGCAAGTCCAGCCCGCGCGCCACGTCTGGTTCGCCGCCCAGGCCGCGCACCAGCATGATGCCCAGCACGGCCCGGCCCTCGACGTTGCCCTGGGCGGAGGCGGCCTCGGCCAGGCGGCGGGCTTCCTGTGCATTCATCTTGACGCCGCGCCCGGTCACCAGCAGCGTCGCCAGCCGACCTTGCGCCCCGGCATGACCGGCATCCGCGGCCTGGAGATACAGCGCCACGGCGCGGGACAGGGATGGCTTGATGAACAGGGCTTCGCCGATCTTGCCTTCGATGCCGATGTTGAAGTCATCGGCGCGCCCATGATGCAGCCGGGCCAGATGGTAAGCGGAGTCGGGTTGGCCAAGGGCGACCCCCTTGGCGCAGAAGGGCGCATGGGTTCTGATCAGGATGAACGGCAGGCCGGCATTGCGGCAGGCGAAGGCAATGGCGGCCGGATCGCCCCGCTGGGCGGCGGCAAGCAGGTGCGGTGCCGGGGTGCCGCCTTCGTAAGGGGGCTCCCACAGTCCGGTGATGGCCTGCGCCTCCACCTGGAGCGCCAGCAGACCGGGCGGATCCTTGGCCGCCCGCTGGCGCAGCAAGGCGGCGGTTGCCGGAGTAGGCTCGCGCAGGCCTTGGCGGTACTCCATTCGCCAGGTTTCCACTGCGTTGCCGGTCTCGATTTCACCCATGCCTGCGCGGGCAAGCTCGGCCAGCACTGCGTCGCTGGGGCGTTCGCCCCACCGCGCTTTCATGTCCCACATCGCATCGGGGTCGCCCGCAGCAGCGGCGGCGGCTTCGGTCGCCTGATCGCGGATGAAGCCGTTGGCATCGAAGCCTTTGGATTGGGCGTGTCCAGCACTGGAAAACAAGGCCAAAGCCCCGACGATCATCCAGGTCTTGGCGTTCATTGTTTCTTTCCCCGGAAATTTCCTGTCCGGCCCCAGGTGGGAATTCCGAACGGGCCTGGCTTGAGTTGTATTTCCCATCCATCCGCATCAACGCCCATGGATGGCGTGTCGTTCCTGTCCTTGCCAGAACCCCACGGCCTGGGCACCGTCCTCACCTGGCCGGTGCTCGGGTCCTTGATGTTGGGGGAAACATCGGACGCCCGGCCGGTGTTCGGTTGGCGCCGATCCTGCATCGCCGCCAGTTCGACGTTCATCGTCTGTTCGGTCGGTCCGCCGGGGCGCATGAAGCCATCGACCTTCAGGCCCTGGTCCTGCTGGAACGAGCGGATACCCTGGAACATCTTGTCGTCGGTCCAGTCGTCGATGCCGCGCTCGGGCGGGACCGGGTAATATCCCAGCTGGTTCAAGGCGGTCTTGGTGTTGACGATGTCGTCGGGATCGACCTGATAGTCCGTTCCCATCGGTTCCTTCAGCGAAAATAGGTTCAGGCAAACCCTCGCGATAGAGTAATGCTGCAGAGCCATGCCGTCAAAGGGGTGCGTGATGGAGCGATAGAACCCCAAGGTTGCGGCCAATGGCAAGAAACAACTCCCAAATGGGATGAAATGCTGTGGCGAGACCGGATTGCTTGGCTTGGTTCAAAAAAACCGCCGAAGCCTCAACAAAGGTTTGAATCATTAGGGTGGTCTAATTTAATGTCAGCCCCAATAAGCCGACAGGAGCAGGTATGCGGGACCCGGAAGCGATTCATGACGCCGACCTTGGACAATCCGAGGTCAAGACCACCACCTGTTACATGTGCGCCTGCCGCTGCGGCATCCGCGTGCATCTGCGCGACGGCGAGGTCCGTTACATCGAGGGCAATCCCGATCACCCGCTGAACCATGGCGTGATGTGCGCCAAGGGTGCTTCGGGCATCATGAAGCAATATTCGCCGGCCCGGCTGACCAAGCCGCTGAAGCGCATGGCCGGGGCCGAGCGCGGCGAGAACCGCTTCGAGGCGATTTCCTGGGACGAGGCCTTCGACATCTTGTCGACCCGCCTGGGCAACATCCGCAAGACCGATCCCCGCAAGCTGGCCCTGTTCACCGGCCGCGACCAGATGCAGGCGCTGACCGGCATGTTCGCCAAGCAGTTCGGCACCCCCAATTACGCGGCGCATGGCGGATTCTGCTCGGTCAACATGGCGGCCGGCATGATCTACACCATCGGCGGCAGCTTCTGGGAATTCGGCGGCCCCGATCTGGACCGCGCCAAGCTGTTCGTGATGATCGGCACCGCCGAGGATCATCACTCGAACCCCATGAAGGTCGAGCTGTCGAAATTCAAGCGCGGCGGCGGCCGTTTCATCGCCGTCAATCCGGTCCGCACCGGCTATGCCGCCATCGCCGACGAATGGGTGCCGATCCGCCCGGGCACCGACGGCGCCCTGCTGCTGGCCCTGATCCACGAGATCATAGACAAGGGCCTGTTCGACCGCGAATTCCTGATCCAGTACACCAACTCGGCCGAGCTGGTGAATTTGAACGAGGAAGCCGACGAGTTCGGCCTGTTCGTGCGTGACGCCAACGTGCCGGTTCGCCCCGACACCTTCGACACCCCCGACCGCATGTGGTGGGACCGCTATAGCGACCAGCCGACCATCTCGCGCACTGCCGGCACCGACGGCCGCCTGATGGGCGAGTACAAGATGCCCGACGGCACGCCGGTCAAGCCGGCCTTCCAGTTGCTGAAGGACCGGGTCAAGGACTACACCCCGGAATGGGCCGAGGGCATCACCGGCATCCCCGCCGCCACCATCCGCCGGCTGGCTCATGAAATGGGCGTCACCGCCCGCGACCAGAAGATCGAGCTGCCGATCTCGTGGACCGACGCCTGGGGCAAGGAACATGATTCGGTCACCGGCAATCCGGTGGCCTTCCACGCCATGCGCGGCCTGGCGGCCCATTCCAACGGCTTCCATACCATCCGGGCCCTGTCCATCCTGATGACCGTGCTGGGCACCATCGACCGGCCCGGCGGGTTCCGCCATCGCGCGCCGTTCCCGCGGCCGATTCCGCCCTGCCCGAAGCCGCCCAAGGGGCCGCACGCCATCCGGGCCGGCCATCCGCTGGAAGGCACGCCGCTGGGCTGGCCGGCCGAGCCCGACGATCTGTCGGTCGATGCCGACGGCAACCCGCTGCGCCTGGACAAGGGCTTCTCGTGGGAATATCCGCTGTCGGTGCACGGGCTGATGCACAATGCCATCACCAATGCCTGGCGCGGCGATCCCTATCCCATCGACACGCTGTTCCTGTTCATGGCCAACATGGCGTGGAACTCGACCATGAACACGGTCGAGGTCAGGAAGATGCTGACCGACAAGGGCGAAGACGGCGAATACAAGATCCCCTTCATCGTCGTCGCCGACGCCTTCCAGTCGGAAACGGTGGCCTTCGCCGATCTGGTGCTGCCCGACACCACCTATCTGGAACGCCATGACGTCATGAGCATCCTGGACCGGCCGATTTCCGAATTCGACGGGCCGGTCGATTCGGTGCGCGTGCCGATCCTGCCGCCGACCGGCGAGTGCAAGCCGTTCCAGGACGTCTTGATCGAGCTGGGCACCCGCCTGGGCCTGCCGGCCTTCGTCACCAAGGCGGGCGAGCGCAAGTACCGCGACTATCCCGACTTCATCATCAATTTCGAGACCGAGCCGGGGTCCGGCATCGGCTTCCTGTCGGGCTGGCGCGGCAAGTCGGGCGAGAAGTTCCTGGTGGGCGAGCCCAACCCGGCCCAGTGGGAGATGTACGCCCGCAACAACAACCATTTCCATTACGAGCTGCCGCGCAGCTATCAGTACATGCGTAACTGGAACAAGGGCTACCTGACCTGGGCCCAGCGCCATCGCCTGGTGCGCTATCTCGACCCGATCAACATCCACATCTATTCGGAAGTGCTGCAGAAGTTCCGCCTGGCGGCGCTGGGCAAGTGGAAGGGCAAGCAGCCGCCGGATCATCTGCGCGAGCGGGTTCGTCAGTTCTTCGACCCGCTGCCGTTCTATTACGTGCCGCTGGAATGGCAGAAAACCGACACCAGCAAATACCCCTTAAGCGCCGTCACCCAGCGCCCGATGGCGATGTACCATTCGTGGGATTCGCAGAACGCCTGGCTTCGGCAGATCCACACCCACAATTACATCTTCGTCCACCCGCAGGTGGGCGTAGCCGGCGGCTTCGGCGACGGCGACTGGGTGTGGGTGGAAAGCCCGTGGGGCAAGGTCCGCTGCATGGCCCGCTTCTCGGAAGCGACCGAGCCGGGCACGGTGTGGACCTGGAACGCCATCGGCAAGGCTTCGGGGGCCTGGGGCCTGTCGGCCGACGCCAACGAATCGAAGAAGGGCTTCTTGTTGAACCACCTGATTTCCGAGGAACTGCCGAACATGGTCGGCGGGCGCCACGTCTCGAACTCGGATCCGGTGACCGGCCAGGCGGCGTGGTACGACGTGCGCGTGCGCATCACCAAGGCCGCCGACGGCGAGGCCCAGGAAAGCTGGCCGCAATTCGCCCCGCTGCCCCAGGTGCCGGGCCAGACCGGTTTCACCGCCAAGGTGCGGGCCTTCTTCGCCGGCAAGGGAGGGCGCTGAGCATGTCGGACAAGCAACTCGCCCTGGTCATCGACCTCAATGTCTGCGTCGGCTGCCATGCCTGCGTGACGTCTTGCAAGGAATGGAACACTTCGGGCTGGGCCGGCCCGCTGACCGATCTGTCGCCCTATGGCGGCGATCCCAAGGGGGTGTTCTTCAACCGCGTCCAGACCTTTGAATGCGGCACCTTCCCCAATACCGAGACGGTGCATTTCCCCAAATCGTGCCTGCATTGCGAGGAACCGCCCTGCGTGCCGGTCTGCCCGACCGGGGCGTCCTACAAGCGTGACTCCGACGGCATCGTCCTGGTCGATTACGACAAGTGCATCGGCTGCAAATATTGTTCGTGGTCGTGCCCCTATGGCGCCCGCGAGTTCGACGAGGTCCAGGGCGTAATGAAGAAATGCACCCTGTGCGTCGATCGCATCTACGACACCTCGATCCCGGAAGACCGGCGCAAGCCGGCCTGCGTGCTGGCCTGCCCGCCGTCGGCCCGCATCTTCGGCGACATCAAGGACCCCGAGTCCGAGGCGTCGAAGGCGATCCGCGAGAATGCCGGCTTCCAGCTGATGCCGGAATGGGGCACCCAGCCGGCCAACCATTACCTGCCGCGCCGTAAGACCGCCATGCGCCTGCACGAGGACGAACTGGTCCGCGCCGACAACCCGCTGAAGCTGGAAGCCGAGCTGCCCAAGCCCGCCTTCAGCTCGCCCACCGTCGACGAAATGTCGAGCTGGTAAGAGGAGAGGAACATCATGCGTCCCGCTTTTTCCGTCCTCTTCCTCACCACCCTGATCGGCGCCGGCCAGGGTCTTCTGATCGCCCTGGTCACCGGCCAGTGGTACTTCGTCATCGGCACCGGCGCCGCCCACGAGACCGGCAAGTTCTATGGCATCGGCGCCGCCCTGGCGGTGGTGTTGCTGGCCGCCGGCCTGGTCGCCTCGATCTTCCACCTGGCCAACCCGCAGCGCGGCTGGCGGGCGGCGACCCGGTGGCGCACCTCGTGGCTCTCGCGCGAGGTGATCGTGCTGCCGGCGGTCATGGGCCTGGCCTTCCTGTACGGGGTGACCCACTGGTTCGACTTCAATCCGGTGCTTTACACCTTCGGCAACCAGAAGTCCCTGGACCTGACCATGAGCGTCGGCTTCCTGGCCGCCGGCGCGGCCGGATTGCTGTTCATCTGCACCGGCATGATCTATGCCTGCGTCAAGTTCATCCGCGAGTGGGGCAGCTTCTGGACGGTGATCAACTACACCCTGATGGGGTTGTCGTCGGGCTTCGTGCTGGCGGCGGCCTATACCGGGGCCAGCGGCTCGCCCTTGTTCGGCCTGCTGGCCGGCCTGGGCCTGATCCTGACCGGGCTGGGCCTGGCGACCAAGCTGTTCCATCTGTGGCGCAACACCCGCCTGAAGCCCAAATCGACGATGAAAAGCGCCATCGGCGTCCATCATCAGCAGATCCGCCAGTTGACCCAGGGCTTCCTGGGGTCGTCGTTCAACACCACCGAGTTCGCAGCCCCCGGCGGCCCGGATGCGGTGCGCGCCCTGAATCTGGCCGGGCTGCTGGCGGGGTTCGTGCTGCCGATGCTGCTGCTGGCCCTGGGTTGGAGCCATGGCGAGCCGCCGCTTCTGTGGATCGCGGTGGCCATCCAGTATGTCGGCCTGCTGGCCGAGCGCTGGGCCTTCTTCGCCGGCGGCAACCATGTGCAGAACCTTTACTACCAGCGCATGGCGTGACCAGTACCGGGGTTGCGCGTTGCTGCTGCGCGCAGCCTGTGATAGTTGTGGTTTATGTGTTACCCTCATAGACAATCCTTCGGCGCGACACCGGTTCTTGACGGCGAGCGCGTGTACGATTCTGGGGAGCATCGCTTCAAACACTGCGGAGATAGCGACCGCGCCGAGGTGGTGCGGGATGGCGGAAAATGGATCGGGAAGTGCCCGCGCTCTCTGACGCTTTCTAAAGCTCAGCAGTTGTTGGAAGAGGCCTTGCCCGAGGCGGGCGAAGGCGCTAAGGATGGTGTCCGGGCCTTGTGGAGTGTTTGGCAAGGCGTGGTATATCAGGCTTTCCCGAACGGAGACGGCCGGAGCTGGCATGGTTTTCCGGTACGGAACCGAAAGCACATTCCCACCTCGATACAAAGGCGATTGCGAGATCGGGCGCGCGAATCGGGGTTTGAGAAAGAGTTCGACCAGTGGCTGACCGGATGATCTTCGGAGTTCCCGACGGACTGCATGCCGAGTTGACGTGGCTGCCTTGTCCAGATGGCGCCTTACCTGGTGTCGTGTCGCGGACGTGGGGGGCGTTGAAGCTTTGGGTCGATG
Organism: Magnetospirillum sp. LM-5; assembly: GCF_902729445.1. Classification (NCBI taxonomy): domain Bacteria; kingdom Pseudomonadati; phylum Pseudomonadota; class Alphaproteobacteria; order Rhodospirillales; family Rhodospirillaceae; genus Magnetospirillum; species Magnetospirillum sp. LM-5. The sequence continues at coordinate 23,983 of NZ_CACVCE010000019.1, forward strand.
CCGAAACCTGTGTCTGGGGCAGCGATGGCGATCCTGTCGAATGGAATTGGAACGACCTTCTGGCGTTTCTTGCCGATGCGTGGGCCGCCCTGGTCTTCGAGGAGCAGCGGCCGTTTTCCGGCCTGGACGAGATTGTTCTGGGTAATCTTCGAGACCAGATCGAGCAACGCTGGACGACGTTCGACAATGAAGCCGATATCGACCAACAGGATGAACGGTTGCGGGCATTTGAATGCCGCCACGATCTCGCTCGTGCTTTGAGGGGAGCAGAGGTACCCTCATTGCTGCTGTTGAGATCCGGCAATCAGATGATCGTCGGCTCGGGTTTGAGAGAGTGGCGCCAGCCGGTCGATGATGTATTGAGTTGCCTTGAGGGCTTGGCTGGACACATTCGAAGCCGATTGGCGACCATGGCTGAGGCCTCTCCATTGATCGCCGCGTGGGACTCTCGGAAGGAACGATGCGCGCAAGAGGGTTTCCGCCTTGCCTCTGGCCTGGACGAGGCAAGATTGAAGCGGATATGGCCGGCCAAGAACCAGAATCTTCCTCGGCCAGCCAACACCAATCTCCCTGAATTGGCTGTTGCCGCTCGCATGATGGATGGAGTGCTCAAGGATTCGGACATCGGGCGGTTGCTGGCCGAATTGGGTAAGCTCCACCCGACCCGTACTCAGGGATTGGACACGCATGCCGATCTGTGCCGGATACACTCTGGCTTGCTGAGTGAAAGTGAGCCGAGGGCTCAAGGCGAGCGTGGCGCGGTTTGGCTGCGGCGCCATCGTCAGATGGCCGATGCCAGCCGGTTCGACCCCGCGCAATTTCTGACGGAACACTCGGTAGAGATCATCGAAAGAAAGCTCGGCACGCGTAAGATTGATGCTGTCGCTGTCTGGGGGCCTTCGCACGGGCCAGCGGTCATCGTCAACACCGAGGGTCAGCGGAGTTCGCAGCCGGCCGGCCGTAATTTTTCACTTGCACACGAAATCGGTCATTTGCTGATGGACCGTCGTCAGGGGCTGCCCGTCGCCGAGGTGCTGATAGGCAAGAAGTGGACCCGGGTCGATCGTCGACTGGAGACCCGGGCCAACGCCTTCGCCGCCGAATTATTGGCGCCAAAGGCTGCGGTGAATCGCATGTTCTGCGAGTGCTTCAGCGATCACTCAGTTTTAGAGACCTCCTTGGATTCCTGGATGTCCAGGGTAGCGGAGCATTTCCAAGCCAGTTACGAATTGATTGCCTGGCAACTCAACAAGCTCGACCTTCTGCGCGGCGATGATCGATTGCTGATTCGAAAATATACACGCTCATTAGGCAGTCTGTAGGGGCTTGGAATAATATTTGATTGCCTTGTGTCCATTCCGTCAACTTCAAAGATTTGACGCGCGACTCATCTCAAGGCTTCGCTCGATCCGCACGGCGCGGTAGAGTGAGCAGGCGTCCGGGCAACGGGCGCCCGTTCGCTTTCGGGGGGAGCCGATGACCACAACTACGCGCCGTTCCGTCCTGGCCGGCCTGGCCGCCACCGCCGCCAGCCCGGCCCTGGCCCAGTTCGACAGCGCCATCAAGCCGCAAAACGACCCGTGGGCGCAGGTCGATCCCTATGCCGATCCCCGGAATGGATTTTCGGCGCCGCCGCGCAGGCTGGCGCCCGCGGGCGAGCCTGGCCGCCAAGGGATTTTCGACGGGGCGGGCAGCCGCCGCTTCTCGGGCGACGAGGACCGCGAGGAATTGGCCTTGGCCAGGCAAAGCTTCGACCCCTGTCAGGCCGAAGATGGTGGCCCCGTCGCCAACAAGAAGCTGCAAGAGGCCATGGCGGCTTTCTTCAAGCCGATCGCCGCCGTCGCCGAGCGCCAGCAATTCCCATGGCATGCGTCGCTGGCCCGCAGCATGGAGATCAATGCCTGGACGGTCGGGGCCGGGCTGGTCTCGGTCAATGCCGGCCTGATCGCCATGTGCGATCATCCGGGCGAACTCGCCGCGGTTCTGGCGCACGAAGCCGGTCATGTCGATCACGGTCATATTCTGAAGGGCGCCAACCTGAGGCAGGCCCTGGCCGAGGCCGCGAAGTCGAACCCCGGGCTATTGACCGATGTCAGGGGCGCCATGGGCGGCGGAATCATTCCGCAGCAAGGGGGCGTTGCGGCCTTTCAGGTGTTGAAGGCGGGCTTCTCGCGCACCGACGAGTTCGAGGCCGACGAGCATGCCCTGCTCCTGATGTCGCGGGCGGGAATCAATCCCGAATGGGCGGTGTCGATGATGAGCAAGCTGGCGAAGTATGGCTTCATGCACGGACATCATCTGTTGAACGATTTGATTATCGATCATCCGCCCGCCCCGGAACGGGTGGCCAATATGAAGGCGAAATTGTCTGGCCTGCCCAGGCCGAAGACCGATATGGTCCCGTCGGGCTGGGACGCGCTGAAAGCTGCCATTCCGACCGACCCTAAATTCAAAGGTTCCTAAGGATTTCCAAGATGACCGATTTCAGTGCCATCTCCATCGACCAACTGACCGAGTTGGCCATTCATTGGGGCACCAGCGGATTCTGGGCGTTGGTGACCCTGGTGGTGGGCTGGACCCTGGCCGGCTGGGCCGAGCGGGCGGTGGCCGGCGGCCTGGCCCGGGTCAAGGTCGCCGATGCCATGCTGCGCGGCTTCTTCGCCTCGCTGGTCCGCTGGGGCCTGCTGACCGTCACCGGCATCGCCGTACTGGAACGCCTGGGCGTGCAGACCGCCTCGTTGGTGACCATCGTCGGTGCCGCCGGCCTGGCCATCGGCCTGGCCCTGCAGGGCACGCTGTCGAACCTGGCCGCCGGGGTGATGCTGCTGCTGTTTCGCCCGTTCAAGGTGGGCGATTCCATCGAGGCCGGCGCGTTGGCCGGCAAGGTCGGGCAGGTGTCGCTGTTTCACACCCAGTTGGTGACCGGCGACAACATCCAGGTCGTCACCCCCAATTCGGTGGTGTGGTCGGCATCGATCCGCAACATGACCCATTTCCCGACCCGCAAGGTCGATATCGCGGTGCCGCTGGCCTATGACGCGCCGGTCGATGCCACCATCGCCACCTTGCGCGCCCTGCTGGCGGCCGATCCCCGCATCGCCGCCGAGCCGGCGCCCGCGGTGGTGCTGACCAAGTTCGCCGAAAAAGCGGTCGATGTGGTGGTGTCGATCTGGGTGCCGGTGGGCGACATCGGGACCATCAGGTCCGACCTGATCGCCGCCATCTGGCGGGAATGCAAGGTCGGACCCAGCGCCTGATCGGTTGTCCGTCTAAAAGTCCTTCGCTTCGCTCAGTGTGCTTTTACACGTTGACTCAAAAAGAGAAAAATAGGCTTGGGGCGGCCCTGCGCCTATTTTTCGCGTATTGTGGCCGCCATGAGGCGAGCCGTGCTCGCCTCATGGCGGGAATACAAACCAATCCCGCGCGGAAAGCTTGCTTGAGCACGGGATTGCCCAACAAAATCGGGGAAAACTACACCGAGGCGAAGCCGCGGGACTTTTTCACGGGGGACTGATCAGCCGACGTTCAGCTTGGACGCCAACGCCTTGGTCAGGTCATAGACGCCGCGACGGATGGTCTCGTCGCCGATGCGGTGGTAATTGCGCATCATTTCAAGCCCTTCCCGGCCGGCATCGGGCGGCGCCAGCGGCTGGGCGGGGTCTTCCGACAGACCCGGCCCGGTCTTGGCCGGCAGGTCGTCGAAGAAGAAGCTGACCGGAACGTCCAGGGCTTCCGAGATATGATAAAGCCGGCTGGCGCTGATGCGGTTGGCGCCACTTTCGTATTTCTGCACCTGCTGGAAGGTCAGGCCGACGGCGCGCGCCAGTTCGGTCTGCGACAGTCCCATCAGGGTTCGGCGCAGGCGCAGGCGGGCACCGACATGCCGGTCGATGGGATCGGGCTCGCCCTCTTCGGTGCGGGCACGGTAAACGCGCTTGTCATTGGTGGGTTTGGTCATCTGCTACCATCACGCGACGGATAAGGATGCATACAATACCCGCCACGGTAATTGCATGCAAGCGCGTGTCCGGCAGGGTAGGACTTCAACCTCGACTAATTCTCGGTGGGCTCGGTGTCGGACCAGCCGCAGCGACGCAACAATTCGGCCATGTGGTCGGGCACCGGTGCGGTGGCGGTGATCGGCGGCTTCTTTGGGGTGAAGGGCAGGCTGATGGACCGGGCATGCAGATGCAGACGGGATGCTTCCAGGTCGCCGGTGCCCCGCCCATAGACCGCGTCGCCGGCCAGGGGCAGCCCGATCGAGGCAAGGTGCACCCGAATCTGGTGGGTCCGACCGGTCAGGGGCCGCGCCTCGATCCAGGTCAGGCGCTGGTCGCCGCCCAAGACCCGCCACCTTGTCGCCGACGGCTGGCCCTTGGGATCGACGATCATCCGCCAGCCGTGGCGGCGTTCCAGCTTCTTCAACGGGGCTTCGATCAGGCCTTGGTCGGCCTGCGGGCGGCCGACCACCACCGCCCAATAGACCTTGTCCACGCTGCTGCCGGCGAACAATTCGCCCAGCCGGGCCAGCGCCTTGCGGTGGCGGCCCAGCACCAGGCAGCCCGAGGTGTCGCGATCCAGCCGATGCGCCAGTTCCGGCGCGCGCGGCAGGCCGAAGCGCAACTGATCCAGCCATTGCATCAGGTTGGCGCTGCCATCGCGCGGACCGGCATGGACGGCGATGCCGGCCGGCTTGTCGATGATCAGCACCATGGCGTCCCGGTACAACAGCCGGGCCTCCAGGTTCATTTGGGAAACGGTGTCGCCTGGCACGATTGCCCCTTGGCCCGGATGTCGGCGCAAATCTTTTCGGCATTGGCCGGATCGGTCGGCCCGGCGATCAGTCGGTAGGTGGCGCCCAGATCGCCCAACTCGGCCTTGGACACCGTGAAGGACAGGGGCGCCAGATCGGGAAATTCCTTTTTCAACGCCTCATAGGCCTTCTCGGCGTGGATGGCCGTGCCCATCGAGAGCAGATGCAGGCCGGCCGGCGCGTTCGAGCCTGCGGGAATTTTCGGAGCCGACACCTGAGGCGGCGAGGGGATCACCTCGAACCGACCCGAGACGCCGCCCTCCATGCGGCCGACCGGGCGCCCGCTTCCGGCCTTCTTGACCACCTTCTTCGGTGCCGGCGGCGGTGGCGGCGGCAATTCGACGATCAGGGTCTCGGGCAGGGCGCCGTCGGCGATCATCTTCTGCAGCGCCTGGGCTTCGCCTTCTTGTTCGCTCGGGGTGATCAGGCCGGACTGTTTGAGCCGGTCCAACCTGGCCAGTCCGGCCCGGGCCTGGGCCATGTCGATCGGCGCCGCCAGCGTTGTGCGCGGCGCCTTGGCCCCGGGCATCATCGCGTCCAACAGGAAATTCCGCTCGGCACGGCGGGTTTCGGGCGTGCCCTTGGCGGTGTCGTACAGATGGTTGAAGCGCTTGACCAAGGACGAAGGAGGCGCGGTGGGGCGGTCCAGGCCGGCGGCCGGTGGAACAGGCACCGTGATCGGCAGCAGGGCGCCCAGATTGGCGGCGCGGCGTTGGGTCACGTCCTCCAGGCCGATCAGCCCGTCCTGACCCAGCTGCTTCAGGGCCAGGAAGCGAAGGGCGGCGGGGTCGCCGGCCAGCATCGCCTCGGCCTCGCTCCACGGGATGTCCACCCACGGAAACGGCAGGGCCGAGGGATCGGGCTGTTCCGGACGCTCGGGCGCGATCGGGTCGGGCATCGCCGGCGCGGGTCGGTTCAGCAGGGGCTCCAAGCCGGGGCGAGTCTTGGGCTTCTGGTAGCTTTCCATCTGCGCTTGCATCTCGGCCTCGGCGCGGCTGGTCTCGATCTCTTCCTTGAATTTGGTGCAGCCCGCCGCCAGCGCCGCCAGCGCCACAACAACCACAATTCGGGAACTCGGCCGCATGGGGCGCCTCGGATCGACATCGACTGGCGCCATTTTCCCCGCCTTGACGGGAAGCGCAAGTGATAAGCACCATGGCGCCATGGACCACCGTCTTTCCCAGGCCCGCGCCCTGATCCGCGCCAGCCGTTTCGCCGCCGCCATCCGCCTGCTGGAACCCGTGGCCGATTGGCCCGCCGCCGCCAGTCTGCTGGCCGGCGCCTATCGTCGTGACGCCCGTTACGCCGATTGCATCCGTCTGGTGGAAGGTCATGGCGCCGACATCCAGATGCTGTACGAAAAGGCCATGAGCCTGCTGGCCCAAAGCGACGCCCAGGCGGCGCTGGCGGCCTTCGACGCCTTGCTGGAACTCGATCCGGGCCGGGCGGCGGCGTGGTTCGGTGGCCACGGCCCGGCCTTGGAACTGGCCGGCCCCGACGCGGCGCTGGACCGGCTGGCCCAGGCCAGCGCCTGTGTCGGCGCCAACGGCAAGTACCACGCGTACGCCTACGGCCTGCTGCGGCTGATCGGCCGCCACCAGCAGGCGGCCGATCTGTTCGCCCGCGAATTGGCCGACCATCCGCGCCGCCGCCCGTTGGCCGACGGCATCGACGCGCTGATGGGGCACCTGGCCGCCGATTGTCGGGTGTTCGGCGTTTCCGCCAGCCTGCTGCGCCATGGGCTGGCCTGCGCCACCCGCCCGGGTCTGGTGCTGGAATTCGGCGTCCGGCGCGGAACTTCGATCACCCACCTGGCCCACGCCGCCGGGCAGATGGTGCACGGCTTCGATTCGTTCGAAGGACTGCCCGAGGATTGGGGCTCGGAGCAGGGTGGTGTCTTGACCACCGATGCTCAATTGCCGGCGGTGCCCGACAATGTCGCCTTGCACGCCGGCTGGTTCGACCAGACCCTGCCGGCCTTTCTGGACCTCCATCCCGGGCCGGTGCGGCTGGTCAATATCGACAGCGACATCTATTCCTCGGCCCGCTTCGTGCTGTTCGCGCTGGCCGACCGGATCGGGCCGGGGACGATTGTGGTGTTCGACGAAATGATCGGCAACCGCACCTGGGCCGACGACGAATACCGGGCCTTCGGCGAATTCGTCGCCGTCCATGGTATCCGCTGGCGGGTGATCGCAATGTCGCCCGCGACCAAGCAGGTCGCCGTCCAAATCCTAGAAGGCGGTGCCTAGGATCACGAGACCGTTGGGCCGGCCGGCGGCGACCAGGGCCTGCAGCAGGCCGGCCTGGGCATGGCCGAAGATGCCGTGCTGGGCGGCCAGGACCGGGATGTTGGCCGGCTGGCCCTCGAACGAGCTTTGGCAGATGGCGCGGTCGGCCGAGTTCATCGCCCGGCAGGGGAGCGGGCGGGCCCCATGAATCAGGCAGGCCCCTTGCGCCGACAATAACGGGCAGCGCAGTTTGGCTGCCCACCATTGGGCCGGCGACAACCCTTGCGCCTTCTGGCGCAACTCGGCCGAGGCGGTCTTGATCCGGCTTTGCGTCTTGGCCGGCAGCCGGGCGACGGCCGCATGAACCAACGCGACTTCCGCCTCGGTGGCGCCGACCATCTGGTGGCAGCAGAAGGAACAGCCCTTGGCGCAGGCCAGGCCCTTCAACTGCCGGCCCAGATCGGCGGTCCGGGCGGCGCGCGCCATATAGGATTCGGCGGCGGCGATGGCGGCTTCGGCGGCACCCTTCAGGTCGCGGGCGGCCAAGGGGGCGCGGGCGGCGGCGGCGGCCTGGGCCTCGGCCTCGCGGAAGGTCGGGGCGCTCATCAGTGGAAGGCCAGGGCCAGCGCCTCGGTCAGCGCCATCGGTTCGGGCGGCATGCCGGCCTCGCCCAGCGCCTGGGCCAGGCCGGCCTGGGCATGGCTGTAGATGCCGCGCTGGACCGCCACCAACGGAATGCGGGCCCCCTCGTCGCCGTCGTGCCAGGCCCGGCAGGCGGCGGCATCGGCCGACAGCACGGCTCGGCACGGTAGCGGGCGTGACGCGTGGATGGCGCAGGCCTGATCATCCAGCAGCGGGCAGGGGACGCGGGCCGCCTGCCACTTTTCGACCGGAAGGGCGCGCAGCCGGCATTCGGCCTGAGCCTGACGGGCGCGCACGCGGGCCCGGATGTCGGGGGCCAACGCCTCGATTGCGGCCAGCACCAGCTCTTCCTCGGCGGCGGTGATGCCGACCACCTGATGGCAGCACCAGTGGCAGCCCTTGGCGCAGGCGGCACCGGCCAGGGCTTGGGCCACCGCCGGCTCGCGGGCGGCTTCGGCGGCGACGGAATCGGCTAAGCGGATCACCGCGCGGGCGGCGGCCGGCAGGCCCTTGCCCAGCGCCTTGGTGGCCTCGACCCGGGCGCGTTCCTGGATGTCGCCGAAGGTCGGTGTGCCGGCCATGGCTAAAGCGCCTCGGCCGGTTCGGGCGGCGTCGCCGCTTCCTCGGGTTCCATCGGCACCAGTCGCAGCCGGCGCCCGTCGGTGCAAAAGCCCAGGCCCAGGCGGCCGTGCTTCAGCTTCAAGGCGTCCTCGCCGAACAATTCGCGCCGCCAGCCGTGCAGGGCGGCCACGTCGGCATTGTCGTCGGCGGCGATGGCCTCGATGTCGGCGGAATTGGCCACCAGCTTGCTGGCGACGTCGTGGGCGTCGCACTTCATCTTCAGCAGAACCTTCAACAGCTCGACCACAGGGGCCAGGCCGCGCGGCAGCTCGACCCTTTCCGGCGGGCGCGGGATGTCCTCGGCCGGCATGGCCAGGCCGCGCTTGACCGCGTCCAGCAGGGCTGCGCCCATCTTGCCTTCGACCATGCCCTTGCTCATGCCCCGCGTGCGGGCCAGTTCGTCGGTGGTAGCCGGGTGGTGGGCGGCGATTTCCATCAAGGTCTCGTCGCGCAGCATGCGCTGGCGCGGGATGTCGCGTTCTTGCGCCTCGCGCTCGCGCCAGGCGGCCAGTTCCTTCAGCACCGCCAGGAATTTCGGGCTGGTCGAGCGCGGCTTCAGGCGGCGCCAGGCCTGGTCGGGCACGGTGCGATAGGTGGCGGGATCGGCCAGTTCGGCCATTTCCTCGCTCAGCCACTCGATGCGGCCGTTCTTTTCCAGCTTGCGCACCAGCTTTTCATAGGCCACCCGCAGATGGGTGACGTCGGCCAGGGCGTACTGGATCTGCTTTTCGGTCAAGGGGCGCAGCGACCAGTCGGTGAAGCGCTGGGTCTTGTCGATGCGGGCCTTGGCCAATTGGGTGGCCAGGGTCTCGTAGCCGACCGAATCGCCGAAGCCGCACACCATGGCGGCGATCTGGGTGTCGAACAACGGCGTCGGCACCGCGCCCGACAGGTGAAGGAAGATTTCGATGTCCTGGCGGGCGGCGTGGAAGACCTTCAACACCTTGGGATTGGCCAAAAGCTCGAACATCGGCGCCAGGTCGATGCCGGGCGCCAGGGGGTCGACGGCGCGCGCCTCGTCCGGGCCGGCCAACTGCACCAGGCAAAGCTGCGGGTAGTAGGTCTTCTCCCGCATGAACTCGGTATCGACCGTGATGAAGGACGCTTCGGCCAGGCGCTGGCAGAAACGGGCGAGTTCGGCGGTGTCGGTAATCATCGGCATGGCCGAAGTTGATACACCTCTGGCTGCAAGCCGGCAAGTCGAGCCTTGCGCCACCCTTGACGAATGGGCGCCCTTGTGCCTTTTTCCCGGTTTCGAAATCATCGCGCGCCAGCGGAGTACGGCACCATGCACGCTTACCGGACCCACACCTGCGGCCAGCTTCGCAAAGACGATGCCGGCAAGATCGTTCGCCTGTCGGGCTGGGTGCATCGGAAGCGCGACCACGGCAACCTGCTGTTCATCGATCTGCGCGACCATTACGGCCTGACCCAGTGCGTGGTCGATACCTCCAGCCCGATCTTCCCGATCCTGGAAAAGGCCCGCCCCGAAAGCGTGATCACCGTCACCGGCAAGGTGGTGACCCGCTCGGCCGAGACGGTCAATGCCAAGCTCGCCACCGGCGAGATCGAGATGCAGGTCGCCGAGGCGGAAATCCAGTCCATGGCCGACATCCTGCCGATCCCGGTGGCCGGCGAATGCGATTACCCCGAGGACATGCGTCTGAAGTACCGCTTCCTGGATCTGCGCCGGGAAGAGGTACACGCCAACATGATGCTGCGCTCGCAGGTGATCGCCTATCTGCGCCAGGCGATGATCGCGCAGGGCTTCACCGAGTTCCAGACCCCGATCCTGACCGCCTCCAGCCCGGAAGGCGCGCGCGACTATCTGGTGCCGGCCCGTCTGCATCCCGGCAAGTTCTATGCGCTGCCGCAGGCGCCGCAGCAGTTCAAGCAGCTGTTGATGGTTGCGGGCTTCGACAAGTATTTCCAGATCGCGCCCTGCTTCCGTGACGAGGCCGGCCGCGCCGACCGTTCCCCGGGCGAGTTCTACCAGCTCGATTTCGAGATGAGCTATGTGACGCAAGACGACGTCTTCGCCGCCATCGAGCCGGTGCTGGAAGGGGTGTTCAAGGAATTCGGCAAGGGCCGCAAGGTCACGCCGGCGCCGTTCCCGCGCATTCCTTATGCCGAATCGATGTTGAAGTACGGTTCGGACAAGCCCGATCTCAGGAATCCCATCGAAATCGCCGACGTCACCGAACCGTTCCGCGGCTCGGGCTTCGGCCTGTTCGCCAAGCTGGTGGACAAGGGCGCGGTGGTGCGCGCCATCCCGGCTCCGGGCGCGGCCAACCAGCCGCGGTCGTGGTTCGACAAGCTGAACGAATGGGCGCGCGAGAACGGTGCCGGCGGCCTGGGCTACATCCAGTTCGCTGCAGACGGCCCCAAGGGCCCGATCGCCAAGAACCTGGAGCCGGCCCGCGTCGAGGCCATCAAGCAGGCCGCCAATCTGAAGGATGGCGACGCGGTGTTCTTCGCCTGCGACAAGGAATTGCCGGCCGCCAAGTTCGCCGGCTTGGTCCGCACCAAGATCGGCACCGAGCTGGATCTGCTGGAAAAGGACGTCTTCAAGTTCTGCTGGACCGTCGATTTCCCGATGTACGAGCTGAACGAGGAAACCGGCCTGGTCGATTTCAGCCACAACCCCTTCTCGATGCCCCAGGGCGGCATGGAGGCGCTGGAGACCCAGGACCCGCTGACCATCAACGCCTATCAGTACGACATCGTCTGCAACGGCGTCGAACTGTCGTCGGGCGCCATCCGTAACCACCGCGCCGATATCATGATCAAGGCCTTCGGCATCGCCGGCTACGGCCCGGAAGTGGTGGAAGAGAAGTTCGGCGGCATGCTGAACGCCTTCCGCTATGGCGCGCCGCCGCACGGTGGCTCGGCCCCTGGCGTCGATCGCATCGTCATGCTGCTGGCCGACCAGCCCAACATCCGCGAAGTCATCTTGTTCCCGATGAACCAGCAGGCCCAGGACCTGCTGATGGGCGCGCCGGCCGAAGTCGAGCCGCTGCGCTGGAAGGAACTGCACATCAAGCCCGATCTGCCCAAGCCGAAGAAGGAAGGCTGATCGGTCTCAATTTCATTGCGGCTATTAATCAACTTTTAAAACAATTGTTGCCAATCCCCCCTCGGCCGTTTACGGTGACACATCCTGTAATGCGGCAAGAGGGGGTCCGCGCATGGTAGCGGCCTTGAGCGTGGCAGAAAATGGGGTTCGGCGCTTTGCGCTGCCCGTTCTGACGCGCCTTGCCGTCGTGCTGACCCTGATGATGGGCCTTTCGGCCTGCGCCATTCCCCCCGCCATCAGCATCGCCAGCCTGGCCGCCGACGGCGTTCTGTTGGCCGCCACCGGCAAAAGCAAGACCGATCACGGCTTGTCGCTGGCCACCGGCAAGGATTGCGCCACCTTCCGTATCTTCGACGACCAGAATGTCTGCCAAGACGACGTCGTCGCCCAGATCGAGCCGATGCCGGCCGAGGTCGAGCGCGAGCTTGATCGTCTGCGCTCGCCGTCGGTGGCGGTCGCCCCGCCGCCGCGTGTCGCCCTGGCGACGGCGTTCGCCGGAACCTCGGGCGTTACCGCCGCCCAGCTGACCATGCCGCCTCATCTGTCGTCCGCCGACGTGCGGGTGGCGCAAAGCCGCGCTCTGGCGCCGATGCCGGTCGCCGTCGCGGTGGCCAGTCCCGGTCCCTTCAAGGTGGCGCTGGTGGCGCCGCCGAAATCGACGGTGCTGCACCGGGCCGGTTACAAAAGCGGGCGCGCCATCGCCGCCAATGCCGGCGCCAAGTTCAAGGCGGCCAAGCTCACCAAGAAGGTCGCCACCACATTTGGTCCGTCGCGCAAGGCCGGCAAGAAGGTGGCGTCGTTGGCGAACGGAACCGCCAAGGGCGGCATGAGTGTCGCCAAGGGGCTGGCCAGAAAGGTTTCTGCGCTGGCGCCGAACCGCGGCGCTGTTGCGCCGCCATCGCCGCCGGTGTCGCGTAAGGTGTCGTCGGCCCAGACCGGTCATGCGGTCCAATTGGCGATGCGCTGACCGTTCCTGCCTCGACCCGCCGCTTTCCCATAACCGATGTCTTTCGTCTTTGCCCGGTCTGCGCGGGGCGTGCGATGGTTTGCCATGGGTGCAAGCACACGCCCAAATAGCGTTACGCACATCTTAATACCAAATAAAGCGCGTTAATGTGCCCGTTATAGGGGTATAAATTCCGTATTGAAATCATCAATGCGGGAGGGCGTGGTCGTGCCGATCATCAATACCAACGGGCCGGATATCTACATGGTCAACTACAAGCGGGACTTCCCGCTGGTGGGGACCTATGTCGAGCAGGACGATCCCGATGCGGGGGCATCGGGCAAGATGAGCAAGTATCTGGGCGAATTGCTGAAGGCGCCGCCCGGCGGCACCCGCTACACCGACGTCATCATTCTGAACCACGGCTTCTGGAAGGATATCCCGGCCGCCAGCGACGATTTCGTTTCCTGGATCAACGGCTGGTGGCCGTGCCGGCCTGCCGGGCTTCTGGACAGCGATTTCAACCCGTTGGTGGTGGCCACGCACTGGCCCAGCAACCCGCTGGGGGACGGCACCGCCGATCAGTTGACGGCCAATGCCGTCTCGGCTTCGGCCTCGGCCCCGTCCGATCAGCAGACCATCGCCCAGTTGGTTCCCAACCAGGCGGCCCAACCGGCCCTGGTCCAGGCCTTGGGGCTGGTGCTGCCCTTCGCCCGAACGGCGCAGTCGGGGACGGCGATGCCGGACGATCTGGTGGCGGCGATCAACGCGGCGCTGGCCGAGGCCCAGGCCGGCGACGGCCTGGCCTCGGCCCCGATGGCGCCGGTGGCCAAGGGGACCAGTTGGGGCGACTTCCAGGATCAGGTGTGGAAACTGGCGATGAACTGGACCGGGATCGGGGCGTACATCCTGGCCTTCCTGATCGGGTTCGTCTTTCCGGTCGGGTCCTTGGTGTTTTCGTACTATGCCAGCTCGGCGCAGACCTTCGGCCAGCAAGCCGTGCTGCCGTTGGCGCAAAGCCTGGCCGCCGCACTTCCGGCCGCGCCGCCGCGCTTTCACGTCATGGGTCATTCCCTGGGGACCGGGGTGGTGTCCGAGATGCTGTTGGCCAACCAGCAGGCCGGCAAGGGGCCGGAATTCGGGCTGATCCTGCTGGCCCAGGGCGCCATCCCCAGCTGGAGCTACGCCAACAATATTCCCTTCGCCAGCATCGATGGCTCGCGGGTTCCCGGTCAGTTCAGCACCGTCCCCGCCGACGCCAAGGTGGCGGGTGGCCCGCTGCTGGCAACCTATTCCAGCCGGGACCAGATGGTGGGAACGCTTTACTTCATCGTGGCGACCGCCAAGGGGTGGTACGGCTCCGGCCAGGACGATCCCAACGAGTCGAGCTACGATTATCGCGGGCTGGGCAATGAAGGCTTCAGCGGTGAGGTGACCAATGGGGCGGGCGCCTCGACCGAGGCGATCGTGGTCGGCCCCGACGCCGTCACCCTGCCGTCCACATACGGTGCCGGACAGGTCTACAGCCTGGATGGCAAGACCTATATTTCCGGCCATTCCGACATCTGCGGCCCGCAGGTGGGGGGCGCGTTCTGGGCCGGATTGGCGGCGGCCGTCGCCGGTTCGTGACGGGAAGGGAAGAAATGGGAAGGCGGGCCCGGGTGGCCCGCCTTTTCGTTTACGCCGCCATCGGTTCAGCCTGGCGGCGCAGGACGTCCAAGGCCCGCTCGGCCCGCCAGAACCCGGGGGTCTGTTGGCCGCCATGGCGCTTCAGGAATTCGATGCGGTCCTCGATTTCGCCCAGCATGTCGCGCGGGCGGTCGGGCTGGGCCTTCTCGCCGGTCAGCGCGCCGATGGTCAGGTCGAAATCAGGGTGCAGTTCGCTGGGATAGCCGATCCACTGATATTCTTCCCAGCGCAACACCCCTTCCAGATACAGCTCGTGGGCGATCTCGGCGAAGCGGCGCGGCGACATGTGGCGCAGGTTGAAGCGCGGCTCGGGCTGCGGCGCGGGTGCGGGCAGGGCGATCACCGGCGGCAGCATGTCGCGGGTGGAAGACATCATCGGCTCTTGGCGAGCGGGACGGCCGGGCTGGTGGAACTGGATGGTCATGAACGGCGCTCCGTGATGCGGCGGGCCAGCGGCACTTCCGCGATGGTGTCGGTCAGCAGGTTCCGCAACTCGCCGACATTGCCCAGGGTGCGCAACTGGTCCCAGGACAGCGTGCCCTCGGTGAACAATTCGCCGACCAGGGTCGCCAGTTCGCGATCGGTCGGATGGGCCGGGGCGCAAGGCGGCGGCGGCGACAGCGGGGGAACGGCGACCGGAACTTGCGCGGTTCCGGTGAAATCACCGGCCTCTGCGCCCATCCAGTCGGGAGCGAAGTCGAACGTCATGTGCCTTCTCCTTCCTCGTGCGGTTCCCCTGGCTTGAGTGAAGCAACCGCCGTGCCAATCGCCGAATCAAGGCATCTCAGCCGTTCCCGTCCAAGCGGGTGGGTCGAATCTTCCGGCGGGCGGGTAATTCTTGCCGGGTGGTGGGAAAATCGTTCCCACGCCATATCTGTTGTGATGGAGAGACTTGTTCGCCGCCGCAGGTGCGGTAGAGTGCGGTCTGGTATGGTGAATCGTCGGGCGTTTGCGACGCAAATGTCGGACTGGCGCGGAGGCGTGGATGGCGTGGCGTTTGATTTCTGGGTCGGTCGCCCTGGGCATGGCCCTGGCGGCGGTGGCCCAGGCCGGGCCGGCCGATCTGGCACCGCACCGCGCGGTCTATTCCATGGGGCTGGCGTCCAGCAAGTCGGGGTCGGGCATCGCCGCCGCCTCGGGCACCATGAGCTACCAGTTCGATGATTCCTGCGATGGCTGGGTGGTGGAAAACCGCATCGCCATCAACTACGCCTACACCGAGGGCGGCCAGGTGGTCTCGACCACCGATTTCATCACCTGGGAATCCAAGGACGGTCTGCATTACAAGTTCCGCCTGCGCAACACCCGCGACGGCCAGGTGACCGAGGATATCGAGGGCACCGCCGACCTGAAGGGCAAGGGGCAAGGCGGCGTCGCCCGCTTCCTGCGGCCCGAGCCGATGACCATGGCCCTGCCCAAGGGGACGCTGTTTCCCACCGAACATACGGTGCGGCTGATCGACACTGCCCTGGCCGGCGGCCATTCCTTCTGGCGGGTGGTGTTCGACGGTTCGGGCACCGAAGGCCCCTACGAGGTCAACGCGGTGATCGGCAAGCAAAGCCAGGCACTGCCTGCCAAGGCGGTCAATCCGCTGCTGGGCAGCCCGTCCTGGCCGATGCGGCTGGCCTTCTTCCCCGTCGCCACCATCGACGCCCTGCCGAATTTCGAGATGGGTCTGGCCTATCACCCCAACGGGGTCGCCCGCGAGATCATGCAGACCTTCAAGAATTTCAGCCTGCTCGGCCGCCTGGAAAGCCTGGAATCGCTTCCGCGCCGGTCCTGCTGACCGACCATCAGCCCCAACAAGGAACACCTTCATGTCCGACCAGGAACTGGCCGCCCTTGATGCCACCATCGCCGAGCATCGGGCCAAGCGGGCGGCCGACCCCGACGCTTTGTTTCCCGAGCTGGCCGATGCCTTGATGGGGCGCGCCGGCCACCTGGCCGACCACGGCGACCATGACGGCGCCCTGGATGCCGCCCTGGAAGGGGTCGCGCATTTCCGTCTGCTCCATCAGGTCGATCCGGGTGTTTTCGCCATCCATCTGGCCTCGGCGCTGAACAATCTGTCGAACCGCCTGTCCGACCTGGGCCGCGACGACGAGGCGCGGGCCGCCGGCGACGAAGCCATCCGCCTGGCCCGGGGCGAGATCGACAGCCAGCCCGACCAGGCGCGCTTCGTGATGATCTCGGCCCTGTTGAACCAGTCGGGCCGGGCCTGGCGCGCCGGTCAGGCGCTGCAGGCCCTGGGCGAGATGAAGGACGCCGTCGAGGTGTTCCAGGATGGCGGCGAAGCCATGGGCCCGTTCATGGGGGTGATGGTCGATGCCCTGCACAGGAACGGCCTGGCCCTGGCCGAGGCCGGCCGCTGGGAAGAGGCGATCATGGTCCGCCGCATGGTGGCCGACTTGTTCCCCAAGGGCGAGGTGCCGCTGCCGGTCCATCACCTGCTGGGCCTGACCCTGCAGCAGGCCGCCTTCGCCAAAAGCCGCGCCGGCCAGCCCGGCGAGGCGCTGCCGCTGGTCGAGGAAGCCGCCGAGCTGGCGCGCGGCCTGGTCGACGCGGTGCCGGACCAGTATCGCCTGTACCTGGCCCAGTCGCTGGGCAACCTGGCCAGCCGCCAGCACGAGGCCGGCGCCAATGCCGAGGCGCTGGAATCGGCCATCGCGGCGGTCAACAGCTTCCAGGAAGCGGCGCAGTCGCAGCCGGGCGAGGCTTTGGCCCCGCTGGTGACCACGCTCGACACCTTCATCGCCGTGCTGATGGCCCTGGGCCATGCCGACCAGGCCGAAACCATCATCGCCCAGCGCGACCATCTGATGGAAGTGCTGGCGGAGGTCCGGGGGGGCGACCACGATTAGTCGATGGATGCCGAGGAACTCTATCAGGCCAGCCGATTTGCCGAGTTCGAACAGGCGCTAAAGATTCTGCTGGCTGATCCCGCGTTGGAGCTGACGGTCAGGACCCAGGTGGCCGCCCGACTGGGGCATTTTTATCGCCGTTGCGGCCGATGGGACATGGCCGAAGTCCTTTATCGGGCGCTTGAGCCGACCATCGATGACCGCGCCGGCTGCCGACGAATCCTGGCCGGCATTCTGCGCCGGCGAGGTCGGCCAGAGGAAAGTGCCGCCTTGCTCGAGCAGCTTCTGTCGGATTCGACAGGCACAGCCGACGCCGCATCTATCGCCTACCAGGCGGCGCTGGCGAGGTTGGCCGCGGGCGATCCCTCGGCCGCACATGCCCTGCTCGTCGGCTTGCGCCGGCTAAAGCCCGATCACGCCCCGGCTCACTGGCTCGTCGGCCTGTTGGAGTCCCAGGGGCGCCGCCCGGGCTGCCGGATCATCCAGGCCCTGGCCGCGCCGGCCGAGTTCGCGGCGCAGGCCGACGCGATCGCCTGGGAGGACTCGACCGATTGGGCTGCCTGCTGGTTCCGCTGGGCGTCCCACCCGGCCTACATGGCCCCTGAAACCGTCGAGAATTGCTCGTTCGTGGTGACCCATCCCGACGGGCGGCCGGCCGTGCTGGTCAGGCTGTGGGCCACCGAAAACGGCATCGAGTCCGGTGACACGGCGATCCATTTGCTGCAGGCGCCGGGTGTGGGCTGTTCCGATAAGGTGTTGGCGGCGGCTGTGGGGCATATCCTCGATCTGTGCAAGGCATTCGGTGGTCGTCCGCTGATCGCCGATCGAATGGCGCCTGAGCTGGGACAACTGGGCCGGGCCTGCCTGAAACAAGGGCTGAACGCCGAGCTGCAGGTCGGCCTGACCATCGATCTCGCCCGTCCGGTCGCGGAATTGTGGCAGGGTCTGCGCCCCAGCAACCACGCCCTGATCCACCGAGGCGAGACCAGCCTGGAGATGCGCTATCTCAATAGCGGCCAGCCCGATTGGGGACTGCTCGAGGATTTGCGCCAGTGCCATTATCGTTTCGTGCCTGCACCCGGGTCCGAGGCGTTGTTCTTCACCTTGCCGGTCTTGCGAGCCAAGATCGAAGCCGGTCATGCCGAGTTGTCGGTGGCGCGTCGCGACGGTCAGGCCGTCGCCGCGGTGCTGATTGTCGATGAAGGGGCAGACAGTCATTACGCCGTGGCGCGCTATCCGCGCGACTTGGCCGATAATTCGTCGCGCTTCACCTTGTGGGACGCCATCCTGCGGGCCAAGGCCCGGGGGCAAGCCCGCTTCCATCTGGGGGAATACGCTTTCGACGCAGCCCATCAAGGCAAGCTGCGCACTGTCGCCGACTTCAAGGCCGGCTTCACCAGGACGCGGATCTGCAAGATGGCTTGGCGGGTCGGGGGGTGATGGGCTGACGCAAGCGCCGACCTTTCCCCGAAACGGACGAAGCCCCCAGGTTTCCCTGGAGGCTTCGGTGGTGGGCGGTACAAGGATCGAACTTGTGACCCCTACCATGTCAAGGTAGTGCTCTACCGCTGAGCTAACCGCCCGTTGAGGGGCGCTTTCTAGCCCCTTTTTTCCCCCTTGGCAAGCCCTTCCTGAACGGATGTTTCAGCTCTTTTTTTCGCATTCCGGTGACAGCCGAAAAAATCCGGGTTAATAGGGTTGCTTATGGACTCCAGGCCCGCAGTCACCAACGGTTTTCCGGTATTTTCCGTTCTTGCTCCGCCCGAGCAGACGGTGCCAATGGTGTTCAGTTCGCCCCATTCGGGCCGTGACTACACGCCGGAATTCCTGGAATCGTCGCGGCTGGACCCGGCGACCCTGCGCCGGTCCGAGGATTCCTACGTCGATGAATTGTTCGCCTGCGTGGTCCGCCACGGGGCACCTTTGCTGGCCGCCAACTTCCCGCGCGCCTTCTGCGACCCCAACCGCGAGCCTTACGAACTGGACCCGCAGATGTTCGACGGCCTGCTGCCGGAATTCGCCAACATCCGCAGCCCGCGGGTGGCGGCGGGGCTGGGGACCATCGCCAAGGTGGTGGCCAGCGGCATCGACATCTATGCAAGGCGTCTGCCGGTGGCCGAGATCGAACGGCGCGTCGCCGGCTTCTATCGCCCCTATCATCGCCAACTCGAGGAAATGCTGGAACAGACCAGCCGTCGCTTCGGCTGGGCGGTGCTGGTCGATTGCCACTCGATGCCGTCGGTGGGCGGCCCGGCCGATTTCGACACCGGCCTGTCGCGGGTCGATATCGTGCTGGGCGATTGCTTCGGCGCCGCCTGCGCCTCGCCGATCTCCCAGGCCTTCGAGGATGCCTTCACCCGGCTCGGCTATCGGGTGGTGCGCAACACGCCCTATGCCGGCGGCTTCACCACCCGTCATTACGGCCAGCCGCGCAACGGCATCCATGCCGTCCAGATCGAGATCAACCGCGGCCTTTACATGAGCGAGCGCACCCATGCCAAGCTGGCCGACTTCGCCGGCCTGGCCGACGACATCGATCGGGTGGTGGCCGATGTCGCCCAGCAATTGCGCGGAAGGGACTTCCCATGACCGCCAACCAGGGCAAGGGGGCGTTGCCGGTGCTGGTGCGCGACGCCACCGCCGCCGACATCGACCAGATCCAGACCATCTACGCCTATTACGTCGCCAAAAGCGCGGCCACCTTCGAGGAAGAGGTGCCGGGGGCGGACGAGATGGCGCGCCGGCTGGCCGCCGTGCAGCGGCGAGGGTTCCCCTATCTGGTCGCCGAGGACCGGGGCGAGATCGTCGGCTATTGCTATGCCGGGCCATGGCGCGAGCGCTCGGCCTATCGTTACACCGTCGAGGATTCGATCTATGTCGCGCCGTTCGTCCAGCGCCGCGGCGTCGGGCGCATCTTGTTGGGCGAGCTGATCGACCGGTGCGCCGCCCTGGGCTATCGCCGGATGATCGCCGTC
This sequence comes from Magnetospirillum sp. LM-5, assembly GCF_902729445.1. Lineage (NCBI taxonomy): Bacteria > Pseudomonadati > Pseudomonadota > Alphaproteobacteria > Rhodospirillales > Rhodospirillaceae > Magnetospirillum > Magnetospirillum sp. LM-5. The sequence goes on from NZ_CACVCE010000019.1 coordinate 43,837, forward strand.
ATCGGCGATTCCGCCAACCAGGGTTCGATTTCCTTGCATAGAGCCCTTGGTTTCTGCCAAGAAGGCGTGCTGCGCGGAGTGGGACTGAAATTCGGCCGTTGGGTCGATGTGGTCATCATGCACCGCATGTTGGGCGATGATTCGCAGCCATTGCCCGACGGTGGACTGGCTCCACCGCTTCCCAGGGACGAGGACCCGACATGAGCAACGAGAACCCGCGACCCAAACTTCCCGAAATGACCGCCGAGGACATGGCCTTCAACCGGCGCATCTTCTTCAGCCTGATGTTCGTCGGGCTGGTCTTGCTGGTGTCGCTGGCGCTGCCGTCCTTGCGCGAAATGTTCGCCGGTTAAGCACCAAACTACCACCGATGGGTAGGGTCTCTTAGCCCTCCTGGGCAGAACCTAACCGTCTGCGCCTGACGCGCGTATCGCTTGCGTGGTGTACTCTTTCCCTCATCAACCCGGCATCAGACCGGGACATGAAGCGAGGGAGCGTCATCATGACCATTCATTGGATGCCCAGAAATGCCAGCCGCGACGCCGAATTGGCCGTCGCGCTGAATGCCTGCGCCGACCAGTTGCTGCGTGCGTCCACGCAAAGTCAGCTGGAAGAGGCGGTACTGGCCAATTTGCGCTTGTGGCGTTCAATCCGCGAGCTGTGCCTGCGCAATCCCGCCTTCCGTGAGGCCGACGAACTGATCGATTCCGCCGACCATGTCGCCTCGCTGCTGGCCGCCCAAGGCCAGCTCGAGCCGCATCCGCGCGACATCGCCTTCGTCGCCGGCCGCAACATGGCGCTGGCCAGCGATCTTGCGGAAGAGCAGGGGGTGGAAACCGCCCGTCTGGCCCTGATGCGCGACTGGTCGGTCGAAGGCGGGCGGACCCGCTTCGAATCCTGGGTGATCGGCCGCATTTCGGCGCGCTGATCCATGCTGGTTCGGATGAGTATCGTTCATCCGAACCAGGGTAGCAATTCGTTTGCGCAAGCCGGGGCTCGGCGGGACACTGGGGCATCGACACCTGTCCAGACCGGAGCCGCCGCGTGGCCTATCGCCTGCCCCCGCTCAACACCCTGCGCCTGTTCGAGGCCTCGGGCCGCCACCTGTCCTTCAAGCTGGCGGCCGAGGAACTGAACGTGACCCCCAGCGCGGTCAGCCACGGCATCCAGGTGCTCGAGGATTGGCTGGGGGTGTCGCTGTTCGCGCGTGGTCACCGTTCGCTGGCCCTGACGGTGGCCGGTCAGGCGTATCTTCCGCGCGTGCGCGAGACGCTGGAGGCCCTGGCCTCGGCCACCGAGGCGGTGCCCGGCCGGCGGCCCAGCGGCCAATTGGCGGTCAGCGTGGCGCGGACCTTCGGGATGCGTTGGCTGATCCCCAATCTGCCCCGGTTCAACCGCCTGCATCCCGAGATCCAGGTCTCGGTCGATACCGCCACCCGGCTGGTGGAATTTCCCCGTGACGGCGTCGATGTCGCCATCCGCATGGGACGCGGCGACTGGCCCGACCTGATCGCCACTCGGCTGACCCACGAATCATTGGTACCGGTGTGTGCGCCGGCCATGGCGGCGACCATCTCCAGTGTCGCCGACCTGGCCGACAAGACTTTGCTGCATGTGGTGATCGCCAGCGAGGATTGGGCCGCCTGGGCCGAATTGGCCGGCATCCACGGGATGGATCTTGAACGCGGTGTGCGCATGGATGCGATCCATATGGCGCTGGAGGCGGCGGCGCAGGGGCTGGGGGTGGCCATCGCCCGCCTGCCGCTGGTCCAGGCCGAACTGGAGAGCGGCCGTCTGGTGCCGGTGCTGGGGCCGCCCAGGCCGTGCCAGTCGGCCCACTGGCTGGTGACCAGCCGCGAATCGCTGACCCGGCCCGAGGTGGCGGCCTTTTGCGCCTGGATCAAGTCCGAACTGGTCAGCCCGGACTATGCCGTAAACTCATAAACAGGCTTCCCTCTCGCGCCAGTCCGTGATTCAACGATTCCCTCAGACATGGAGGGGTGATGATGGCTCGGCGGTGGTACGAGTTGACGGAGCACGAATGGTCGATCATCGAGCCCTTGCTTCCGAACAAGCCCCGAGGCGTGCCCCGTGTTGATGACCGCCGGGTTCTGAACGGCATCCTGTGGCGCTTCCGGACGGGTTCGCCCAGGGCGGAAGTGCCCGAGCGCTAAGCCACCTCGACGACCTGCTACCACCGGATCGTCCGTTGGCGCAAGGCGGGCGTCCGGGATCGGCTCCAGGAGGAAATCTCCAAGGCCTACGATGGCGACTTCATCATGCCCGCCAAGCCGCACAAGAGGGGTGAATCAACTTACAGCATGTATGTTCCGGCAAGCGCCAAATTACCCTTACAAGCGCCCGGAGCGGTACGCAAGTACTTGGGGGAGGCGAAACGTTTTCCGGGGCATTGCTGAAGCAGAAAACGCGAATAAGGCGCGGAATGGACAGCAATGGTAATACGCGAATTTTGAGCAGGCATCACCAGGCCTCGTCACCGCTCGCGCAGCATGTCAAACAGCCAATAAGGTAAGACGAGCCCCATCATTCTGGCCGGATTGCACTTGATCTTCCACTTGTGTTGGAAAAGTGTTAGTCTTACCTGAAATATAAAGGGGGCTGGGCGGGATGGAAAGCTCAACAAAGTTGGAAAGATTCAAGGGCA
>NZ_CACVCE010000020.1:0-43531 GCF_902729445.1 Magnetospirillum sp. LM-5
GGTCCGAAAACCCTTGGAACAGAGCTCGTTCCATAACTACATTTACTTCTCAACGCTTTCGCATTCAGAGATAACGCATTTCGGAACCAGATCCGGTTTCGGATCGGCGCCGCCTGCGCATCCCTTCCTTATTCCGTCTTCACTTGTCAAAGAGCGTGGAGACTTTCGCCTCCGTCAGACCCCGCCGCGTCACCGCCGCTAAAGCCCGTCCCCGTCAGGGGAGGCCGGCTTATATCTCGGTGCCGACCACACCGTCAACCCCTTTTTTTTCGAACCACCAGAACTTTCCGTCCCAGCAATTCCGCGGAGTTCGTTGAACTCTCCGCGTTTCCCAATCGAACCATCCGGTTCTTTCGGGGAGGCAGGCTTTTACCTTTCGGCGGCCGGCCAGTCAATCTCTTTTTTTCGAAGTAACCGGAAAGTTTTTCCTGTCACCACTGCGAAGTTGACCAACTTTTTTCTTCGCATTCCCTTTCCGGACGCACTGTCCGTCGGGGAGGCCGCTTTCTACGCCTCTGCCCCGGGGCCGTCAACAGGGTTTTTCATTTATCCGTCATTTTTCTTTCGCGAGTGCGAAATCAGGCGGATGGCGGCGGATCATCGCGGCCCAGCTTGGCGCGGTATTCGGCCAACGGGCGCCGCCCATACCAATCCAGCGTGCCGGCTTTGTCCATCGCCTCCCACGTCGCGACCGCCTCGGCCCAGCAGGTGCGCGCCTGGGCCTGGTCACCGCCCCGCAGGTGCCCATCGCCCCAGGCGGCACGCAGCCAGGCGACGTCGCGCCGAATGAGGCAATCGTCCGGGTCCAGCGTTCGGGCGCGGCCCAGCAGTTCGCCGGCTTGGTCCAAAAGGCCCTGACCATCCGCCTGGGTCTTGGACAAACCGGCCCGCCGACGCAGCACGCCGGCCAAGCTTCGGACTGTCTGGGCTTGATCGGGGTCGCCGGAAATCTGCTGGTGCAGGATTGTTTCGGCTTGGAGGTAGGCATTCTCAGCGGCGCCCCGGTCCTGCAGACCTTCACCGACTCTAATCCAGGCAATCGCTAGATCTCGCCGGTAACCGGAAACGTCGGGATAGGCCTGGGCCAGCGCCTCCATGCCGGCCCGACTTTGGTCCCAGGCCTCGGCCGCCCCGGCGCGGTCGCCCACCGCCGCCAATGCGTCACCGCGCCAACCACTGGCGTCCGCCTTGCTCTGATCGTCCTTGGCTACGCTGTGGGCGCGGGCGGCCGCATCCAGCGCCTCGGCTGGCCGATGCTGCTCCAACCGCAACCGGGCCCGCAGCATCCAGCCGAGGGAGTCATCGGGACGACGGCGGGTCAGGGTGATCAGCGCCTGCTCGGCTTCGGCATGGCGGTGGGTATCAAGCGCCCGTACCGCCAGGGAGATCAACTCGACAGTGGAATGCGTGGTCATGGATGCCGGAGAGGGCGAGGCCAGGGCCTGGTCGGCCCGGTTCGCCTCGTCCGGGGTCAGTTGCGCGGTGCCCTGGGCCAGGGCGCGGACGCGCTCGGAATGGTCTTCCGCGTCGTGGCGGGCCTTCTCGGCGGCGGCATTATGCTCTTCCGCCTCGCAACGCGCCTGGGTGATCCGCGCCAGTTCGGCCATGGCGGCCTCCAGCTCCTGCCGGGCCTGATCAAGGGCGGCGGTGGCCTGGGCGCGAATCGTCTCCATCTCCTCCTTGGCCTGCTGGCGGGCCTCGCGCTTGGCCTTGCTGTAGGTGAACAGGCCGCCCAGACCGCCGGCCAGCGGCAGCAGGGTCGCCAACAGCAGCAACAGATCCCTCACCCCCTGCACCTGGGCGGTCAGGACCTTTTCCACCCCCTCGGCCTCGTCCTTGGCCGCCTTGGCGGCCTGTTCGCGTTGCTGGTCCAGCTGCTTTTCCAGGCGGGGAATCAGCGCCTCGACCACGCCCAGGCGGGCGGCGGGGTCATCCTTGGGCGCGGACAGGGCCGGGCCGGATAGAACCAACGACAACGCGAGAATAAGAAGAACGGCACGCATGAGGACATCCCGGCGGAAACGAAGGTCCGCCAGGATACACCATCACACAATCAACACAGTCTTAAATGGTGAGCCCCGCCTACTCCGCCGCCGGCTTCTCCACCTTGTAAAGCTCGGCGCCCTCTTTCAGGAACTTCTCGCTCATCTCGGCCATGCCCTGCTCGGCCGCCATGTCGCGGACCTCTTGGCTGATCTTGTAGGCGCAGAATTTCGGGCCGCACATCGAGCAGAAATGGGCCAGCTTGGCCCCTTCCGCCGGCAGGGTCTGGTCGTGGAAGTCCATGGCCTTTTCCGGGTCCAGGGACAGATTGAACTGATCCTTCCAGCGGAACTCGAAGCGGGCGCGGGACAGCGCGTCGTCGCGCAGGCGGGCGGCCGGCACGCCCTTGGCCAGGTCGGCGGCGTGGGCGGCCAGCTTGTAGGTCACCACCCCTTCGCGCACGTCCTGGCGGTCGGGCAGGCCCAGATGTTCCTTCGGCGTCACGTAGCACAGCATCGCCGTGCCGAACCAGCCGATCATCGCCGCCCCGATTGCCGAGGTGATGTGGTCGTAGCCGGGCGCGATATCGGTGACCAGCGGCCCCAGGGTGTAGAACGGCGCCTCGCCGCACAGCTTCAGCTGCTTTTCCACATTGGCCTTGATCTTGTGCATCGGCACATGGCCGGGGCCTTCGATGATGACCTGGCAATCATACTTCCAGGCGCGGTGGGTCAGCTCGCCCAGGGTCTCCAGCTCGGCGAACTGGGCGGAATCGTTGGCGTCGGCGATCGAGCCCGGCCGCAAGCCGTCGCCCAGGCTGAAGGCGACGTCATAGGCGCGCAGGATTTCGCAGATATCGTCGAAATGGGTGTAGAGGAAGTTTTCCTTGTGATGGGCCAGGCACCATTTGGCCATGATCGAGCCGCCGCGCGACACGATGCCGGTGACCCGCTTGGCGGTCAGCGGAATGGTGGCCAGCCGCACCCCGGCATGGATGGTGAAATAATCGACGCCCTGCTCGCATTGTTCGATCAGCGTGTCCTTGAACACCTCCCAGGTCAGGTCCTCGGCCTTGCCGTCGACCTTTTCCAGCGCCTGGTAGATCGGCACGGTGCCGATGGGAACCGGCGAGTTGCGCAAGATCCATTCGCGGGTGGCGTGGATATGGCGGCCGGTCGACAGGTCCATCACGGTGTCGGCGCCCCAGCGGATCGCCCACACCATCTTTTCCACCTCTTCCGTCACCGACGACGCCACGGCCGAATTGCCGATATTGGCGTTGATCTTGGTCAGGAAGTTGCGGCCGATGATCATCGGCTCGGCTTCCGGGTGGTTGACGTTGGCCGGAATGATGGCGCGGCCGCGCGCCACCTCGGACCGCACGAATTCCGGCGTCACCTGATCGGGGATGTCGGCGCCGAAATCCTCGCCATCGCGGAGCGATGTTTCGCCCGCGTCGCGGGCGGCGGCGTCGCGCATCTCGGCCAGGCGCATGTTCTCGCGGATCGCCACATATTCCATTTCCGGCGTGATGATGCCGCGCCGGGCATAGGCCAGCTGGGAAACGGCGGCACCCGCCTTGGCGCGCAGGGGCTTCAGGCCCTGGCGGTCGAACACCGGCACGCCGATCACCTCGCCCGGCTTCAGTCCGTCATCTTCCGGGCGATGGGCGCGGCCGGGATATTCCTCGACGTCGCCCCGTTCCAGCACCCACGAGCGGCGCAGCTGGGTCAGGCCCTTGGTGATGTCGATCTTGACCGCCGGATCGGTGAACGGACCCGAGGTGTCGTAGATGCGCACCGGCGGTTCATTGGCCGACGCTTCCAGGTCCACCTCGCGCATCGCCACCCGGATGTCGGGGCGACTGCCCACCACATGCACCTTGCGCGAACCGGGCAGGCAGCCGGTGGTGACCTTCAGTTCGTCGGGACGGTCGGACATGAAAAACGCTCCGCGTGGGGCGGGCGGGCCGGCTGGCAGGGATGGTCGGGATGGCCGCTCCGATCCCTCCGCCGGCATGACCCGGATCAGGTTCAAGGGTCGCCGGCACATCTTCCGGCCTCTCAGCCCCCGTGGCGGGGCTCCCCTTCGGTTTCTGGGGATGACCATGAAACCAAGCGGGCGCCTAAGTCAACCCCACAGAAAAGGGGGCTTTGACACATTAAGAGTCGATTCATCACACAGAGAGCATTGTCCAAACCAGGTGATCACCTGATAGTGTGAGCATCGACGCCCTGTCCCCGAGTTCCTGACCTTGGCCGAAATCGACCACAACCAAGCGGTACGCGAGATCACCCAGACCCTTCGGGGTCCGGTGGCGGCGGTATTTCGCAAGCTGGTCCCGGCCTTCCAGGACATCAAGGCCGAGGATTTCTACGACCAGGTCATCGCCAATGCCGAGCTGTTGCACGGCTGCCTGCTGATCTTCAGGAAGCGCCGCGACGCCTTTGCCGCCTTGCTGGTCGATGCCGACGGCCGCACCGTCAACGATGATTTCGTTCGGCTGCGCTGCGGCCGCACCGTGCACGACATCACCGCGATGATCGTGCGCACCCATGCCAAGCAGCATTTCCGGAAGACCCTGGGCGGCGATCCCAACGATCCCAAATCCAAATCCGGCAAGCTTTATTCGGCGATGAACGAATATCTGATCCACGAGTGGCAGGTGCCGCTGACCACCGCCTACGCCAAATTGTCGGCGGAGACGGTGGCGACGCTGGGTCCGGCCTTGATGGATCTGAAGACGGTGGCGGCGGTCGAGGCGGTGGCGACGGCGGTGGCCGGCGCGGTCGCCACCGCGCCCAGCGCCGGCAAGGTGCCGGTGACCCAGGTCACCAGCCAGGCCGCCGCCAACGACAGCGGCCCGAAGAAGGCGGCCGAGCCGGTCATGGTGGAAATCGACCAGCGTGAAGCCGATTTCTGGTGGGAGACGCTGAACGATCCCAACGTCCGCTCGGCCCTGGGCCGCATGACCGAAACCGAGATGCGCGAACTGACCGCCGCCTTCTGCGCGGTCGGCGACACCACCCGGTCGGAATTGCTGAAGCCTCTGGGCTTCTCGCTCTATCAGGCGGCGGTGGTGTTCACCACGCTTTACCGCGCCCAAGGCCGCGCCGCCTTCGGCATGATGTTCGGCAAGCCGGGCAACCCGGCGGCGGTGAAGGATTTCACCAAGCGCCTGCAGGTCAAGAATGTCGGCTCGCGGACCGACATGAAGACCCTGGTCACCGTCACCGAGGGCGCCCTGCAAGGGGCCGGTCGAACCGCGCGGACCGGCACCCGCTAATCCCCCCGCTTTTGATTTTGCTTTTACCCCCACGCCGATTGTGCTAACTCTGGACCTGTTAATGCAAGTCACTCGCATTTGCGCCAACCAGAGGAACCTGCCCCGATGCGTCTGCCCAGCCGTCTGTTCGGTCTTGCCGCTGCCCTGACTGTCGCCGCCCCCGCTTTGGTTCAGGCGGCCGAGGTCAACGTCTATTCCGCCCGCAAGGACCACCTGATCAAGCCGCTGCTGGACCAGTTCACCAAGGAAAGCGGCATCAAGGTCAACCTGCTGTCGGCCGGCGAGGACCAGTTGATCGAGCGCATGAAGGCCGAGGGACCGTCCAGCCCGGCCGACATCTTGCTGACCACCGACGTCGCCCGCCTGCACAAGGCCCGGGTCGATGGGCTGCTGCAGCCGGTGGCCTCGACGGCGCTGACCAAGGCGGTGCCGTCGCGGTTCAGGGACCCGCAGGGCTATTGGTTCGGCCTGTCGGCGCGCGCCCGCGTGCTGTTCTACGCCAAGGACCGGGTCAAGCCGGCCGATCTGTCGACCTACGAGGATCTGGCCGATCCGAAATGGAAGGGCCGCATCTGCGTGCGCTCGTCGTCGTCGGTCTATAACCAGTCGCTGCTGGCCGGAATGATCGCCGTCGATGGTGCCGACAAGGCCGAGGCCTGGGCCAAGGGCATCGTCGCCAACATGGCCAGGAAGCCGCAGGGCGGCGACCGCGACCAGATCGCCGCAATCGCCGCCGGCCAGTGCGACGTCGCCATCGCCAACACCTACTACTTCGCCGGCATGTTGACGTCCGACAAGGCCGACGAGAAGGCCGCCGCCGACAAGGTCGGTCTGTTCTGGCCGAACCAGCAGGGCCGCGGCGCCCATGTCAACATCTCGGGGGCCGGCATCACCGCTTCGGCCAAGCACAAGGTCGAGGCGGTCAAGCTGCTGGAGTTCCTGGCCAGCCCGGCGGCCCAGAAGATCTATGCCGAAACCAACCATGAATTCCCGGTGGCCGACGGCATCCAACCGTCGGCGCTGGTGGCGGGTTGGGGAAGCTTCAAACCCGAGACGATTCCGGTCGCCATGCTGGGCGAGAACAATCCGGTGGCGGTCAAGCTGTTCGACCGCGCCGGCTGGAGGTGAGATGGTCATCTGGAAGAACATGATGACGCGGGCGCTGGCCCGCGCCATGGCCGAGCGGGCGGCCGAGGCGCCGCCCGAGAAAGAGCCGGACGAAGCCTATCCCAAGAACCTGTCCAACACCCGGCCGATACCGTCCAAATAAGAGCCGCCGAACAGGCGGACATGGACCAGCAGGGGATAAAGCAGGTAGAGCTCGCGCCGTTCCTCCCAAAAGCCGGGCGCGATCGGCCGGATTTCGCCATAGCGGCGAAAGAAGGACTCGTCGAAGGTGCCGAACATGGTGCCGAAGGCCAACTCGATCTCGGGATGGCCGTAATAGATGGCCGGATCGATGAAGGCGGCGATCCGACCGTCCTTGACCAGGATGTTTCCGCTCCAGCAATCGCCATGCAGCAGGGCCGGCTGTGCCGGTTCCTCGACCCAACTGGGCAGGCGCGCGGCCAGGATCTCGATCCGGTGCATGGTTTCGGCCGGCAATCGACCTGAATCCAGCGCCATGCGAGCCATCGCCAGCAGGCGGTGATCGCGAAAGAAATCAAGCCAGCGATGGGTGGCCGTGTTGACCTGCGGCAAGCCGCCGATGACGGTGTCGCGTTCAAGCCCGAAGGAATGCCACGACGTCCCGTGCAGGTCGGCCAGCAATTCGGCGGCATGCATCTGGGCCGCGCCGGTCAGCGCATCGCCGCACGCCACATGCTCCATCAGCAGCAAGTCGTCGTCGGCATGGATGATGGTGGGCAAAGGCAGCCGCGACTTGCACGCCAGTTGGCGGACCATCCAGCCCTCGGGCTCCAGCCCCGGCCCCAGCTTGGCCACCACCCGGCCGTTGCCGGCCAATTGGATCAGCAGCACCCGGCCGACCGAGCCGCCCGACAACGGGGCCATGGCATCGACCTTGCGGCCGGTGAAGCGTTCGACCAGAGCCGGAACCCGGTCCTGCACCTAAAGCCGCTCCCGCAGATGGACCAGCACGCCGCGCGCACCGGCCTCGATCATGTCCAGCACCCGCTCGAACCCGTCGGCACCGCCATAATAGGGGTCGGGGACATCCTTGATTCCCCAGTCGGGGGCGAAATCCATGAACAGGGCCAGGCGCTCCTCGCGCCCCTTGGGGCACAGGCGGGCCAGGATGTCGTGGTGGCCCCGATCCATCGCCAGCACCAGATCGAATTCGTCGAAATCCGCCGCGGCGACCTTGCGGGCCCGCAAATCGGCCATGGCGACACCGCGCCGCGCCGCGGCAGCCGTCGAGCGCTGGTCGGGCGGCTCGCCGACATGGTAGCCGTGGGTGCCGGCGGAGTCCCACCCTATACGATCAGCCAGACCTTCCGCCGCCACCAGGGCGCGGAACACCCCCTCGGCGGTGGGCGAGCGGCAGATGTTTCCGGTGCAGACGAACAAGACCTTGATCATCGATCCCGGATACCCCTTTCGCCGCCGTCCCGCAAGGGGGGATGCGGTCGCCACTTGACCTAAGTCATTTCTTTTACCTTGGAATGACCCCAAGAAGGTCGGGGATATTGGCCGAGGAGTAGGGGCGGTCATGAACTTTACCAAACTGGCGAATTCCATACCTATTGGTAGGCGGCTCTCGATCGGCTTCCTGTCGCTGTGCGGCTTGATCCTGATCCTGGCCGGCACGGTTGCCCTGTCGTCGGGCCGGATCGTCGAGGTCAACCGCCGGATCGTCGATCTGCGGATGCCGGTGGCGGAAATCAGCGCCAGCATTCAGACCCAGCTGCAATCCTCGCTGGCGTCGTTGCGCGGCTTCCTGCTGACCGGCAAGGACGGCTTCAAGGTCGATCGCGCCGAGGCCTGGACCATCATCAACGGGCAGATCCCCGAGATGGACACGCTGGCGGCCCAGTTCACCAATCCCAAGAATATCGAGCTTTGGCGCGAGCTGAAGATCCTGCTGCCGGAAATCAATTCCTTCCAGGCCGAAGCCGAAAAGGCCGGAGCCGGCGAGGCCGGGTCGGCCATCCTGGTGCGCGATCTGCTGCCCCGGGTCACCCGCGCCATCACCATCCTGGCCGGCGAGCGCGGCGCCGACGGCAAGCGTCACGGCGGCATGGTCGATAGCCAGAAGGGCCTGCTGGCCACCGATACCGACGCCGTCGAAAGCCAACTGAATCAATTGCAACTGATGTCGTGGGGCGCCCTGGTGGTCGGCCTGGCGCTGGGCGCGCTGATCAGCTGGGGCACCACCCGCTCGATCGTGCCGCCATTGGCCGGCATCACCGGTGCCATGCGCGGACTGGCCGGCGGCGATTCCAGCGTCCATGTCCCCGGCGCCGACCGCGGCGACGAGATCGGCGAGATGGCGCACGCCCTCGAGATCTTCCGCCAAGGGCTGGCCCGCCAGCAAGAGTTGGAGGCGCGCGAGCGGGAAGCCGCCGAAGCCCGTCAGCGTCGTGCGGAACTGATCACCCGCCTGACTTCGGACTTCGATTCCGGGGCGACCGAGGTGGTCAAGCATGTCGCCGCCGCCTCGACCCAGTTGGAAGCCACCGCGGCGGCGATGTCGGGCGCGGCCGCGCAAACGGCCCAGCAGGCCACCGCCGCCTCGCACGCCTCGGACGAAGCCTCGGCCAACGTGCAGGCCGTCGCCTCGGCCGCCGAGGAACTGGCCGCCTCGATCGGCGAGATCAGCCGCCGGGTCGCCGAATCCTCGGCCATCGCCGACGGCGCCGTCGGCGAGGCCAACCGCGCGGCGTCCGACGTCGACGGCCTGGCCGAAGCGGTCCGCCATATCGGCGAGGTGGTCAGCCTGATCACTGCCATCGCCAGCCAGACCAACCTTTTGGCCTTGAACGCCACCATCGAAGCGGCGCGTGCCGGCGAGGCCGGCAAGGGCTTCGCGGTGGTCGCCAACGAGGTCAAGGGGCTGGCCAACCAGACCGCCAAGGCCACCGACGAAATCGGCGCCCAGATCGCCCTGGTCCAGGAAAAGACCGCCAAGGTGGTTGCCGCCATCCAATCCATCGTCAGCGTCATCCAGCATGTCGGCGAGAACGCCTCGTCGATCGCCGTCGCCGTCGAGGAGCAATCGGCTGCCACCACCGAGATCGCCCGCTCGGTCGATCAGGCCTCGAGCGGGAGCGCTGAGGTCCGCCACAACATCGCCGGCGTCCAGACGGCGGCCGGTGAAACCGGGGCGGCGGCCAAGCAGGTGCTGGCGGCGTCGGGGTCCTTGTCGCAACAGGCCCGCGATCTCAAGGTGATCATCGACGAATTCCTGGAGGGCGTGCGGATGGCATGACATCATCGGGCGATTGATCGCCGCGGAGGATTCATGCCCCACTTGCCCCGTCAGGGCCGGATCGTCGTGTTGACCGGCGCCGGCATCTCGAAGGAATCCGGCCTGGATACCTTTCGCTGCGAAGGCGGTTTGTGGTCGAAGGTCCGCCTCGAGGACGTCGCCACGCCCGAGGCGTTCGCGGCCAACCCGGCATTGGTCCAGGAATTCTATAACGCCCGGCGGCGCGGCCTGCAGGACCCGGCCATCGCCCCCAACCCGGCCCACATCGCCCTGGCCCGGCTGGAAGCGGCTTGGCCCGGCCAGGTCCTGGTGGTCACCCAGAACATCGACGACCTGCACGAGCGGGCCGGCAGCCGCAACCTGATCCACATGCATGGCGAGTTGCTGAAGGTCCGCTGCCAGGTCTGCGACGATCCGTTCGAATGGCGGGGCGACCTGACCCACGACGAACGCTGCCCCGATTGCCGCCGCCCCGGCCGCCTGCGCCCCCATGTGGTGTGGTTCGGCGAGATGCCGTTGGCGATGGATCGCATCGAGAGGGCGCTGATGGAATGCGACCTGTTCGTCTCGATCGGGACCTCGGGCAACGTCTATCCGGCGGCCGGCTTCGTGCTGGGCGTGCGCCGCGCCGGCCGCGCCCACACAGTGGAACTGAACCTCGAGCCCAGCGAGGGCGCCAGCCTGTTCGCCGAGACGGTGCTGGGACCGGCGTCCCAGGTGGTCCCGGCCTTCGTCGAGCGCCTGCTTGGGGCTGCTTGACTCTTCTGGCGGTTCCAGGCCATATGCGCACCGTCTATAGGGGGAATCACCCAGATGAGCGCACCCGACGGGGCCGAACACGGCCAATCGCGCAATGTCTTCGCCCTGATGTTCGGCGCCATCGGCGTCGTCTTCGGCGACATCGGCACCAGCCCGCTTTACGCCATGAAGGAAACCTTCGCCGGCCCGCATCAGTTGGCGCTGGACCGCCTGCATGTGTTCGGCGTGCTGTCCCTGGTGTTCTGGGCGGTGACCATCGTGGTCTCCATCAAATACGTCGTCTTCATCATGCGCGCCGACAACAAGGGCGAGGGCGGGTCGCTGGCCCTGCTGGCCCTGGTCGGACGGGTCGCGCAAGGACGGCCCGGCCTGTCGGCCCTGGTCGCCGCACTGGGCATTTTCGCCGCCGCCTTGTTCTATGGCGATTCGATGATCACCCCGGCCATCTCGATCCTGTCGGCGGTGGAAGGCCTGCAGGTGGTGGCCCCGGCGCTGGACCACTATGTCGTGCCGCTGACCATCGGCATCCTGGTGGTCTTGTTCGCCATCCAGAAGCACGGCACCGACGCGGTCGGCAAGGCGTTCGGGCCGATCATGACAGTGTGGTTCACCGTGCTGGCGGTCATGGGCGTGCGCAATATCGGCCTGGCTCCCGAGGTGCTGAAGGCGCTGTCGCCGCATTGGGCCATCTTGTTCCTTTATAACGACGGCTGGATCGGGTTCCTGGCGCTGGGCTCGGTGGTGCTGGCGGTGACCGGCGCCGAGGCGCTTTACGCCGACATGGGCCATTTCGGCCGCGTGCCGATCCGCCTGGCCTGGTACTTCCTGGTGCTGCCGGCCTTGCTGCTCAATTATTTCGGCCAGGGCGCGCTGCTGTTGACCAATCCCGCCGCCCTGGAGAACCCGTTCTTCAAGATGGCCCCGGCCTGGGCCGGCGTGCCGCTGCTGCTGCTGGCGACCTGCGCCACCGTCATCGCCTCGCAGGCGGTGATCTCGGGCGCCTTCTCGGTGACCCGCCAGGCCATCCAGCTGGGCTATCTGCCGCGCATGACCATCGTCCACACCTCGGAACAGGAAATCGGCCAGATCTACGTGCCGGTGCTGAACTGGACGCTGATGATCTTCGTGATGGCCCTGGTGCTGGGCTTTCGCACCTCGTCCAACCTGGCGTCGGCCTATGGCGTGGCGGTGACCGGCACCATGGTCATCGACGCCACCCTGATCGGCATGGTCATGCTGCTGCTGTGGGGGTGGAAGAAGAATTGGGTGTTCGGCCTGGTCGGGCTGTTCCTGGTGATGGATCTGGCCTTCTTCCTGGCCAATTCCACCAAGATTCCCCATGGCGGCTGGTTCCCGCTGGCCATCGGCCTGGTGGTGTTCGTGTTCCTGACCACCTGGAAGCGTGGCCGCCAATTGCTGATGGCCAAGCTGGCCAACGACGCCATGCCGGTCGATGCCTTCCTGGCCTCGCTGTCATCGCGGGTCGCCCGCGTCTCGGGCACCGCCATCTTCCTGACCGGCACCCGCGAGGGCATTCCGCTGGCCCTGCTGCACAATTTGAAGCACAACAAGGTGGTGCACGAGCGGGTGGTGATCCTGACGGTGATCATGGCCGAGACGCCCTTCGTGTCGGCGGAGAAGCGCATCGAGCATGAAGTGCTGGCGCCCGGCTTCCAGCGCCTGACCTTGCGCTTCGGCTTCATGGAGGATCCCAACATCCCCAAGACCATGGCCCACGCCAAGACCGAGCAGTTGGGTTTCTTCTACGAGCCGATGTCCATCAGCTATTTCCTGTCGCGCGAGACCATCATCGCCTCGCAGAATCCCGGCATGGACCCGTGGCGCGAACAATTGTTCGCCTGGATGGCCCGGTCGGCCACCAATGCCATGGACTTCTTCCAACTGCCCAGCAACCGCGTCGTCGAGCTGGGCAGCCAGGTGGAGATCTAGAGCGGCGCGCCTATAAACTGGTTCATTCCTTGTGCCGTTAAGCCCGGCAACGACGATCAAGAAAAGCTGATCCGGATTTCAGGCTCGGCGCTATAAGGCTCGTATGAGCCCGGCGGCGCGGCCGTCGCCCCGCCCCCGACCCATGAATGCCGTCACCGGCCAGAACGGCCCTAGATGATCTTGCCTTCGCCGCCATCATCGACGATACCCGCCACGCCGGCCAGCCAATGGCGCAATGCCCGGCGGCTCATCAGCTTTTCCTGGGCCGGCCCCGGCAGATCGGTCAGGGCCAGCACACCCTTGCGCATCAGCACCTCGATCAGATCCTCGACCACGCGGATGAAGGCCAGATCGGCGTTGATGAACGGCGTCTCGCCGGCCCCTTCGATGGCCAGGTCGCAGGTGCGCTCGACGAAGGCGACGATTTCCGGGTCGTCGGCGGCCAGTTCCTCGGCGCTGTCGTCCAGCGGGAATTCGGCGATGGCGATCAGACGGCCGTCGGTATCGCGGGTGACGAAGGGCATGGGGACGGCTCCAGTATCCGATCTCTCCAGCCTAAACCGACAAAGCCCCCTCGGGAAGACCCGAGGGGGCTTTGCACAACGATTTGACCAACCGGAACCTAGTGCAGCTTGCGCGGCAGTTCCTGGATGGCGCCGTCCACCAGGGCAGCGGCCTGGTCGGCGGTGATGCTTTCTGCCAGAACCTGACGGGCGGCGGCGATGGCGACATCGACGGCCAGATTCTTGACTTCCTTGACCGCCTGGGCTTCGGCCTGGGCGATACGGTCCATGGCCTGCTGCTCGCGGCGCTTCAAAGAGGCGTCGAGATCCTTGGCTGACTGCGCGGCCAGGCGCTCGGCCTCGGCCTTGGCATGGGCGATGATCTCTTCCGCTTCCTTCATGGCGTCGCGCTGCTTGCGCTGATAGCGGGCCAGGGTCTCCTGGGCCTCTTCACGCAGGCGGGCGGCTTCGTCGATGCGGGCCTTGATCTTGGCCGACCGGGCGTCGAGCCCGGCGCCCAGGGCGCGCACCACCGGCTTCAAAGCCAGGGCGACGACCATGATGAAGGCGATTCCGACCCAGAAGGCGGCATCGGTGTAGAACGGACCGGCGGCGTGATGGGCGTCGGCTGCGTAGGCGACCGAAATCATTGTCCGTTCTCCTTCAGCGCGGCGGCGATGGCCGATTCCAGCTTGCCCTGGTCGGGGCTGGTGCCGACCAGACGGGCGATGGCTGCGCCGGCGACGTCAAGGGCGACGTCTCGCACATTGGCGAGGGCCTGTTCCTTGGCGGCGGCGATGCGGACCTCACCGGCCTTGATCTGCTCGGCCAGCTTGGCGCTGAGCTCACGGGTGCGCTCGTCGGCTTGCTTGGCCAGGCGTTCGCTGGCTTCCTTGATGACGGAGTGCGCGTGCGCACGCGATTCGGCCAAAGCCTTTTCATACGCGGCGATCGCGGCCTCGGCTTCGGCCTTCAACTGCATGGCCTTGTCGAGGTTGTCGTCGATCTTGCGCTGACGCTCGTCGAGGACGGCGCCGATCTTCGGCAGGGCCACCTTGGACATCAGGATGTACAGGGTGATGAAAGTGACGGCCAGCCAGAAAAGCTGGGGCGCGAAGAACGCCGGATCGAACTGGGGCATCCCGATGCTCCTAAGGGGGTATTGAACCGGGATATCGGAGCGGGAGGCGGGCCGCGCCACCGGTCACCCGGCGGCGCGGCTCTCACACCGTTCCGAAGGAGGAACCTTCGCCTGAAACCTTAGGCGAAGAGGATCATCAGCGCGACGACCAGAGCGAACAGCGCGATAGCTTCGGTCACCGCGAAGCCGATCCAGCCGTACAGCTCGACGTTCGCCTTGGCGGCCGGGTTACGGCCGACGGTGGCGATCAGGTTGGCCCAAATGTTACCCACGCCGATACCCGAACCGATCATGCCGATGGCGGCCAGACCAGCACCGATCAACTTAGCAGCACTCGCTTCCATAATTTTGCTCCTTCGAGGACTGGAAACCGAAAACAGACGAAAAAGTCAGAACCCTGAAGCCACCCATCAATGCATGTGGATGGCGTCGTGCAGGTAGATGCACGACAGGATGGTGAAGACATAGGCCTGCAGCAGGGCGATACCGAACTCGAGAACGGTGATGGCGCCCAGGAAGGCGAAGGGCACGACGCCCGGAATGACGTAGAACGCGCCCAGGCTGACCACGAAGCCGCCCAGCACCTTCAAGATGATGTGGCCGACGGTCATGTTGGCGAAAAGACGAACCGCCAGGCTGAACGGGCGCGAGAAGTACGAGATCACCTCGATCGGCACCAGGATGATCGCGGTGGCGATCGGGGCACCCTCGGGGAAGAACATGCGCAGGAAATGGGTGCCGTGGCGGGCGAAACCGATGATGGTGACGCCGGTGAACACCACGATGGCCATGCCGAACGTCACGATGACGTGGCTGGTATAGGTGAAGGCGCCCGGGATCATGCCCAGCAGGTTACCGAACAGCACGAACATGAACAGGGTGAAGATGAAGGGGAAATACTTGCGCCCTTCCTGCCCCACATTGTCCTTCAGCATGCCGGCGATGAATTCATAGAACACCTCGGCCAGCGCTTGCCAGCGCCCGGGGACCAAGGCGCGCGAGCGCACCGAGAGCGTCAGGAAGGCGGTGATCAGCACCACCGAAATGACCATCATCACCGCGGAATTGGTGAACGACACGTCGACGCCCGCCACTTCGAGCGGAATGATGGGCTTGATCTTGAACTGCTCGATCGGGTTCGCCACGAGAGTCTCCTACCTGTCCTTCGTTCGCTTGGCCTGCCGTCTCTGAGCCATCCCCAGTCCGACCGTCGCATCCAACCCCTTGGCGGCGCGATAGGCGTTCATCACGCCGGCGCCCCCGCCGAGAAGCAGGAACAACACCATCAACAACGGCTTGGTGCCGAAGAAGTGGTCCAGGCCCCAGCCTATGCCCACCCCGACGGCAACGCCCGCCACGAACTCGATCGAGATGCGCATCCCCAAAGCGATCCCCGAAGACGACGTCCGCCGCCCCGGTTTCACCTCTGTCTCAGCCATCTCCCGCTCGCGCGCCGCGCGGATGCGGGTATCGAGATCGTCCAGCCCTGAAGGTCCTTCGTGCTCACTCATCGAGATCGAGCCCTTGCGAACATCCTGGTCCGGTCGCATCGGTGCCAAAAGCGCGGGCAACATAAGGGGTGCGTCAGCGCGTGTCAAGGCCGGAAACCAGTAATTTCAACATGTTGATTTTAAACAAAATTTCAAGACAGATCCGGCCGTTTTTCGCAGTGCGATATCGCAGTGCGACGAATCCGACCCCCGCCCGAAGGGGTGGCGACACCTCCCACCTTAAGGTGGTGTGGCTTGATCGGTCAGTTCGGCGGCCTGGGAAAGGTCGACCGAGACCAGTTGCGACACCCCACGCTCGGCCATGGTGACGCCGTACAGGCGGTGAACGCGGGCCATGGTCATGCGGTGGTGGGTGACGATCAGGAATCGGGTACGGGTGGTCTGGGCGATATTTTCGACCAGACTGCAGAAGCGGTCGACATTGGCGTCGTCCAGGGGGGCATCGACCTCGTCCAGCACGCAGATGGGGGCGGGGTTGATCATGAATACCGCGAAGATCAGGGCCAGCGCGGTCAGGGCCTGCTCGCCGCCCGACAGCAAGGACAGCACCTGCAGCCGCTTGCCCGGCGGCGAGGCCATGATTTCCAGGCCGGCTTCCAGCGGATCGTCGGATTCGGTCAAGGCCAGATGGGCGCGCCCGCCGCCGAACAATTGCACGAACAGGTCGCGGAACTGGCGATCGACCTGCTCGAACGAGGCCAGCAGGCGCTCGCGGCCCTCGCGGTTCAATTCGCCGATGGCGCCGCGCAACTTGGCGATGGCGGCGACCAGATCGTCCTTTTCGGCGCGCATGCCGGTGATGCGCTCGTCCAGTTCGGTCACTTCCTGCTCGGCCCGTAGATTGACCGGCCCCATGGCGTCGCGTTCGCGGGACAGGCGATCCAGCCGGCGGCTTAAGTCCTCGCGGTCGGGGCGTTCGTCCTCGACCAGGCCGGCGACCTCGCGCAATTGTTCTGGGGTCAGGTCCAGCCGCTCGGCGATGCGACCAGCGACGGCGCGGCAATTCTGATCGGCGGCCGAGACGGCGGCCTCGCGGCGGATGCGGTCCTCGCGGGCCTGGGCCAGAGCCGCCTCGGTGGCGCGCATGGCGCGGTCGGTCTCGGCCTGGGCGGCTTCGGCGGCGGCCAGGGCGTCGGCCGAGCGCTTGCGCGCCGCCTCGGCCTGTTCCAGCTTGTCCAGCAACTCGGCGCGGCGCCGCGCGAAGGTGTCGGGGGCCTGGGCCAGGCGCTCGATCTCGGCCATCACCGTCTCGCGCCGTTCCTCGAGTTCCTGGACATGGGTGCGAGCGGTCTCGGCCCGCTTCTTCCACGAGTCCCGGTCGGCGGCCAGTTGGTCCAGCCGGCGGGCGCGGTCGGCGCCGTCGCGCAGCACGCGGTCCAGCTCCGAGCGCGCCTCGACCAGGCCCGATCGCTTTTCCGCCAGTTCGGCCCGCAAGCCGTTGACCCGGTCCTTGCCGTCATCGGCCTGGGGGAAGGCCTCGACTTCAAGCCGGGCCTCCATCAGGTCGCCCTCGGCATCCTCGAGATCGGCGCGGGCGGCGGTTGATTGCTCGGTCAGGGCCGCCATGCGCGATTCGAAAGCGGCGAAGCGCTGGGCCAGCTTGGCGTGATCGTCGCGGGCCTTGGCGGTTTCGGCCTCGGCCCGGCGCACCGCGTCCTTGGCGGCGCGTTCGGCCTCGGTCGCCTCGTCCATCGCCGCCTGGGCGGCCTCGACCCGGCCTTGCGCCTGCTCGGCGCCCAGTTCGGCATCCTCGAAGGCGGCATCCAGCTCGCGCAGACGGTTGCGCTGAGCCAGGCGCACCGCCATCGGGTTGGGCGCGCCGGCCAGGGCGGTGAGACCGTCCCAGCGCACCAGATCGCCGGCCCGCGTCACCAGACGCTGGCCGCAGGCGAGCGCTGGACGCAGGCGGATGGCGGCGGCAAGGTCGGCGACCACACCGACTTGCGCCAGCGAGCGGGCCAGGGCCGGCGGCGCCGATACCAGCCGGGCCAACGGCTCGGCGCCGTCGGGCAGCGACGGGGCCGGATCGAGCGGGGCCAGTTCGACCCAATGGACCGGAGCGTCGCAATCCAGCGAGGCCGACAGATCGTCGCCCAGGGCGGCGGCCAGGGCCGGCTCGGCCCCCGGCGAGGCCGACACCCGATCCAGCACCGGCGGATGATCGCTGGCCTTGGCCCCGTTCAGCACCTGATTGA
The DNA here is from genome assembly GCF_902729445.1 of Magnetospirillum sp. LM-5. NCBI lineage: Bacteria > Pseudomonadati > Pseudomonadota > Alphaproteobacteria > Rhodospirillales > Rhodospirillaceae > Magnetospirillum > Magnetospirillum sp. LM-5. The sequence continues at coordinate 17,719 of NZ_CACVCE010000020.1, forward strand.
GGGCGTCGATCTCGGCCTTGATGCGGGTGCGGGCCGCCTGGGCCGCCTGGAAGGCGTCGCGCGCCGATTCGCGGGCGGCGGTGGCCTGGACCCGTTTCCGGTCCCAATCCTCGGCCGCCTCACGGCTTTCTTCCAGATATTCCTGGGCCGCTTCCAAATCCATTTCGGCCGCGGTCAGGTCGGCCCGGTCCAGTCCCTCGCCCTGCAATTGCTCGGCCTGGGTCTGCAATTGCACCACCCGTTCCTTCAGGCGGTCGCGGCGGGTTTCGGATTCTTGCAGGCGGCGCAGGGCGGCGGCACGTTCGGCGTCGGCGGCGGCCACCTCTTCCATCGCCTGGCCCAGATCCTTTTCCAGGGCCACCACCAATCCGGCGGCGGCCTCGACCGCCTGCTCGGCCGCCTGGCGACGCTCGCCCTCGTCCAGGGCGGCGGCGCGGACCTCGTCTTCCTCGGCGGCCAGGCGGGCGATGGCCTGATCGGCGTCGGCGGCGCGGGCATGTTCCTTTTGCAGATCCGACTGCGACTGGGCCAGACGCGCTTCCAGGCCGCGGCGGGTCTCGGCCAGCCGACCTTCCTCGCCCTCCAATTGCTCGCGCTCGACCAGCAGGCGCTGCCACAGGGCCTGGACCTCGCCGTCATGGCGGCGCAGTTCGGGCAGGCCGGCGGCGGCCTCGGCCTGGGCGGTGGCGGCCACCGCCGCCAGCTCGGCCGCTTCCTCGACGCGAAGCTCGGCTTCCTTCATGGCGGCGCGGGCGGCATCGATCACCGCCAGCGCCTCCAGCCACGACAGGTAAAGGACCTGGGCCTCGGTGGCGCGGATCTGTTCCGACAAGGTGCGGTAGCGTACCGCCTGGCGGGCCTGCTTCTGCAGCCCCTTCAATTGCTCGTCCAGGGTGGCCAGCACGTCGTCGAGACGAGCCAGGTTGGCTTCGGCGTTCTTCAGGCGCAGTTCGGCTTCGTGCCGGCGCGAATAAAGGCCCGAGATGCCGGCGGCCTCTTCCAGCAGGCTGCGGCGCTCGGCCGGCTTGGCGTTGATCAGGGCGCCGACCCGGCCCTGGCTGACCAGTCCCGACGAGCGCGCCCCGGTCGCCGAATCGGCGAACAGCAACTGGACGTCGCGGGCACGCACGTCGCGGCCGTTGATGCGGTAGCTGGAGCCCTGGCCACGCTCGATGCGGCGCACCACCTCAAGCTCGGCGGTGCCGTATTGCGGCGGCGCGACACCGGCCGAATTGTCCAACCCGACCAGCACTTCGGCCAGATTGCGGGCCGGGCGGCTGGAGGTGCCGCCGAAGATGACGTCGTCCATCTCGCCGCCGCGCATCTGGCGGGCCGAGGTCTCGCCCATCACCCAGCGCAGCGCCTCGATCAGGTTCGACTTGCCGCAGCCGTTGGGGCCGACCACCCCGGTCAGACCGGGCTCGATCAGAAGTTCGGTCGCATCGACGAACGACTTGAACCCGGCCAGCCGCAGCTTGGTGAACTGGATCACCCCCTGGCTCCCCCTTGCCCGGTCAGGACCGCCTTACTTGGCGGCCTTCAGCGCCTTGTCGAAATCGGCATAGTCGCGGGCGCCGACGATCAGCTTGCCGTTGATCAGCAGGGACGGCGTCGATTCGACATCGTACTTCTTGGCGCCGGCCTGGGCGCGGTCCTGAATGTCCTTGGCCAGGTCCTGGCGCTTCAGGCAGGCATCGACGTCGTCGCCGGTCATGCCGGCGAAGCGCACCAGCTTCTTCAAGACGTCCAGCGGGTTCTGGTCCCGCATCCACTTGTCCTGGTTCTTCATGATCAGGTCCAGCACGCCGAAATAGCGATCCGGTCCCGAGCAATGGGCGATCATCGAGGCGCCGACCGACAGGCCGGCCGGGCCGGTGGGAAAGTCGCGATAGATCAGCTTGGCCTTGCCGGTGTCGATCCAGTTGGTCTTGATTTCGGGCAGGGTGGTCTTGTGGAAGTTGGCGCAATGGCCGCAGGTGGTCGAGGCGTACTCGATGATGGTGATGGGCGCATCGGCCTTGCCCAGCACACGGTCGATGGCGAAGCTGTCGGCATCGGCGGCCATGGCCGGAGCGGCGGTGACCACCGCCAGGGCCGGAGCGGCGGCGACCACGACGATCAAGGCGAAAAGGCGGGCAAGGACGGTCACGGCGTCAATCTCCTGGATGGGATCGCCGGATGATAGGTGCAGTGCGGCAGCGACACAAGATCACCCTTTCGCAAGGATGTGGCGCCCCAGCCGTTCCAGCGCCTCTTTCAGGGCGGGATCGGTGACGTCCTTCAGCCGTTCGCTCAAGGCCTGGTTGGCTGGCGGCGGCTGTGGCGCCGCCTTGGCCTTGGCTCGTTCGGGAAGCGGGCCGTGGCGCAGGCGCAGCCGGGTTACCGCCTGCCAGCCGAAATAGCCGTTGACCCGCTCGATGATCAAGGGTTCCAGATGCTGCAATTCGGTGGCAAACGCGCTGGAGGCGACCTTGATCTCAAGGATGCCGCCGGTGCGTTCCTTGGGCGGGAACTTGATGCGCACCGGCAGCGTGTGGGCCGCCACCGCGCTGCCGACGATGGCCGGCCAGTCGACCACCAGCGCGCCGCCGGCAAAGCCGTGGCGGCCGAAGATGGGCTTGGTCACCCGATCGGCGGCAAGGGCTACGGACACCATGCCCTGGATGCGGCGGTCTTCGTCCCGGGGGGGCTTGCTGGTCATGGACGAAACCTTAGCGCAAGCCCTATGCTGCCGCCATGCCTGATACCCTGCCCGACCGCCTGCTTGTCTGGTACGACCGCGACGCCCGCACGCTGCCGTGGCGCGGCCTGACCGATCCTTATGCCGTCTGGCTGTCGGAAGTGATGCTGCAACAGACCACGGTAGCCGCCGTCATCCCCTATTTCGCCCGCTTCCTGGCCCGCTGGCCGACGGTCCAATCCCTGGCCGCCGCGCCAGCGGATGCCGTCATGGCCGAATGGGCCGGGCTTGGCTATTACGCCCGGGCCCGCAACCTGCACGCCTGCGCCAAGCTGGTCACCCAGTGGCGGGGCGGCCGCTTCCCCGAGGACGAGGCCGGCCTGCGCCAGTTGCCGGGCGTGGGCGATTATACCGCCGCCGCCATCGCCGCCATCGCCTTCGGACAAAAGGCGGTGGTGGTCGATGGCAATGTCGAGCGGGTGATGGCCCGGCTGCACGCGGTCCAAGAGCCGCTGCCCAAGGCCAAGCCCCGACTCAAACAGCTGGCCGCCGCCCTGACGCCGGATCTGCGCGCCGGCGATTACGCCCAGGCGGTGATGGATCTGGGGGCGACCATCTGCACGCCCAGGAAACCCGCCTGCGGCATCTGCCCGTGGCAATCGGCATGCGAGAGCCGCCGGCTGGGCATCGCCGAACGATTGCCGGCCAAGCTGGAAAAGCCGGCGCGCCCCATCCGTTTCGGCACCGCCTTCTGGCTGACCGATGCCAAGGGAAGGGTCCTGCTGCGCCGCCGGCCACCGCAGGGATTGCTGGGCGGCATGATGGAAATCCCCTCGACCGAATGGTCAGAGACCCAGCCCGCCGATCCGACCTCCCAGGCCCCGGTCGCCGCCGACTGGCGGGCCCTGCCGGGCGAGGTGCGCCACATCTTCACCCATTTTCAACTGAACCTGCGGATAATGGCCGCCAAGGCCGGCCCTGGAGGGCGGCCATCTGGCCTGTGGGTCGAGCTTGACCGTTTGGGCGAGCACGCTTTGCCGACGGTGATGCGCAAGCTGGTCCGCCATGCGCTGGCCAAGGCGTATTGATGGAGAATCCGATGCGTTTCGCCCTTGCCGCCCTGATCGTTGCCGGGCTTGCCACGCCGGCCCTGGCCCAGCAATACCCGCCGCCGGGCGAGCGGTTGCTGATGAACCCGCCGGCCGGCTGGGCCGCGGTGCCGGTCCAGAAGGGCGAGAAGATGTCGATCACCCGGCTTTTCCCGCCGGGCGAGGACGACAAGAACTGGAACGAGCTGATCACCGTCCAGGTTTATACCGCGCACGATCAAAGCCCGCGCACCTTCATCGACAGCGTCATCCAGTACAGCCGCGACAATTGCGAGGCGGCCGGGGCCAGCGCGGTGACCGAAGTGCCGACCAACGGCTATCCGATGGCGGTGGTGTCGGTGACCTGCACCAAGGGGCGCAAGTCGGGCATGGGCGGCTTCGTGCTGGTCCAGGCCATCCGCGGCCGCGAGGCGCTTTACGTGGTCCAGCGTCAATGGCGCGGTCACCCGTTCGCCAAGGACCAGACGCCGCCCTTCCCCGACGGCTTGCTGCGCCGCTGGAGCGAGTTCTCGCATCAGGTCAGCCTGTGCGACACCCGCGACAACCGCTATCCCTGTCCGAAGTGAAGACGCCTAATCGGCCTTATCGGGGCTGTATTCGCTGACCACCCAAATCCCGTCGGCACCCTTGCAGGCGGTGACGTCGCGGGTGGTCCAGCCGGTGCGTTCCTGCTTCAGGCCACGACACGGCCGGCCGGCGCGGTCGGCATATTGGGTGGCGGCGGGGATCACCGAACCATAGGTCCGATCCGATACCTTCCAGGTCACCGGCTTGCCCTGCTCGGCGGCGGCGACGGTGGCCAGGGCGTGCTGGTCATCCGATCGGAAGTTGAAATGGGCCGGAGAATCGCCCGACATCTCGGCGTTGGGCCACGGGCGGTCGGCGCAGGCGGCCAGGGCCAGCATGGCGGTGGCAACGGCGATCGAACGGATCATGATGTCGGTCCTTTCCCTGGGACCTTGCCTTCTGCAAGGTCCGTCTGGCCAGGACTCTTACCAAATGGTTAAGACCTTGGGAAGGATGGAATCGCAGGGGCTATTGGCTGAAGCCCGCCGGGGCGGGCGCCTGGGCCGTTGAGGCCCCGCAGAGTGGGCGGAACGCGCATAACGGAGCGTAGCCAAGCGACCGGAGGGAGCGCCCGGCGCTGAGGGGCACGAACAAAATCCGTTCAGCGCCCGGCGATGGTCAACCCGTCGATCCGCACCGTCGGACAATCGACGCCATAGCGGAACACCAGATCGTTGGCCGGAGTCAGATTGAGGAACATGTCTTTCAGATTGCCGGCGACGGTGATCTCCGAGACCGGGAAGGCGATTTCACCGCCATCGATCCAGAAACCGGCGGCCCCGCGCGAATAATCGCCGGTCACCCCGTTGACGCCTTGGCCGAACAATTCGGTGACGTAAAAGCCCGACGGGATGTCGCCGACCATCTCGGCCACCGTCAGGGCGCCGGCTTCCATATAAACGTTGCTCGAGGACGGGCTGGGCGGCGAGGCGGTGCCGCGGCTGGCATGGCCGGTGGTCCTCAGGCCCAACTGACGGGCCGAGCGGCAATCCATCAACCAGGTGGTCAGCACGCCGTCCTCGATCAGGTCCAGGCGGCGGGTCGCCACGCCTTCGCCGTCGCACGGGCGCGAGCGCGGGCCGCGCAGGCGGTGCGGATCATCGACGATGCGGATGCCCGGGGCAAAAATGCGGCTTCCCATCTTGTCCTTCAGGAACGAGGTGCCGCGCGCCACGCCAGCCCCGTTGATGGCCCCCAACAGCGATCCGACCAGGCCGCGGCTGACCCGGGGGTCGAACACCACCGGGACCTGACAGGTCTTCATCTTGCGTGCGCCAAGCCGGCGCACCGCGCGCTTGCCGGCCTCGTGGCCGACATCCTCGGGCGCGCGCAGATCGGCCATGTGGACCGCCGAGGTGTAATCGTAATCGCGTTCCATGCCGGCCTCGCCGCCGCCGGCCAGCACGGCGGCCGACAACGAACCCGAGGTCACCGCATAGGAATGGGCGAAACCGTTCGAGCCGACGAAGGCCACCTCGGACCGGCCCCAGCCGGCGTCGGCCCCTTCGGAATTGGTGATTCCGGGCACGGCGCGCGCGGCGTCCTCGGCCCGGTGCACCATGTCCAGCAATTGCTCGGCGCTGGGTTCGAAGGCGTCGCAGGTGTCGAGATCGGGAAACACCGTGGCCAGTTCGGACGGATCGGCCAGGCCGGCATAGGGGTCTTCCGGCACGATGCGGGCCATCGATACCGCGCGCTCGACCAGTTCGGCCAGCGCCTGGGGCGAACGGTCGGACGACGACACCATGGCCTGGCGCTTGCCGATCAGCACCCGAAGGCCGAGATCGCCCGATTCCGAGCGCTCCAGCCGTTCCATCTTACCCAGCCGCACCCCCACCGACAGGCTGACCGAATCGATCTGCACGGCGTCGGCGGCGTCGGCGCCGGCCTTCCTGGCCTGGGCGACCAGATCCTGCAGCAGGGCGACCGTCTGGGAAGGGGACATGGGGTTCCTCCGATGCGCTTGGACGAAAAGGCTACCCCGGATCGCGCGCCCTGTCAGGACCTATTCATCATCCTCGCCGGCACTGGCCCATTCCTGCAGGCGGGCCAGGTGGTTGGTGTCGCTGAAGCGCGGCGCCCGGTCGGGGTGGGGCCGGGCCTCGTAAGGCGTCGCCGGGTCGTCGAAGGCGGCGACCAGGGCGGCCAGGCCGTCCAGGGCCTGGTCGGCCAGGCTGGCGGGATCGTCGCCGGCCTTCTTTTCCTCGCCGCCGGGGCTGCCGCCCTTCAGGCGCCAGAACAGCATCTGCCCGACCGGGGCCGGAGCCACCCCGTCGAAGCCGCCGAAGCGGGCGATGGCCGCCTCCAGCGACAATTGCGGGGCATAGCCGGCGGCGACCTCTTTCGCCGAGGGCGGCTGGCCGGTCTTGTAATCGATCACCGCCAGGGTGCCGTCCTTCAGGCGATCGATGCGGTCGGCGCGGGCATGCAGCAGGAAGGGGCCGCCCGGGGCCACGATCTCGATGCCGCCCTTGACCTCCGAGAAGGTGGCGGCGATGTCCGCCCGCCGGGCTTGCTCGTGCTCGACCAGCCAGGCGGCGATGGCGGTGAAGCGCGGCCACCAGAACGCCCACAGGCCGGGCCGGGCCAGGGCGGCGGCGAAGATGTCGGCGCCGATGGCTTCCAGCCGGGCCAGGGAATCCAAGGGCAGCGGCCCGCTCGGATGGGCCTTCAGGAAGGTCTCGATCGCCTTGTGGACCAGCGATCCGTAATCGGCCGCGCCGGGATCGGCATCGATGGGGTCCAGCTTGCGCAGGCCCAACACATGCTTGGCGTACAGCGCGTAGGGATCGCGCATCCAGGTCTCGATCTCGGTGACCGACAGCTTGCGCGGCCGGGCCGCCACCGGCGGCCGGGGCGCCGGTCGCTCGACCGGGGCTCGCGCCCGCGGGTGGTCCAGCCCGTCGTGCCAGGCCAGCCAGCCGGCGCTTTCGGCATCGAAGGACAGGCCGGCCGCCTGGGCCACCGCATCCAGCCGCATCAGCCAGCGCGACGGCACCGTCGGCGCCCCTTCGACCCGCACCGAGCGGGTCAGCACCACCCGGGCCGCCCCGAAACCCTGGGCGAAATCGTGGGCGGCCTGGCCGATGCGCCGCTCGGGCGCCGGCAGGCCGAATTTGGCCCGCATCGGCCGGCTCATCCACGGGTCGGCATCGGCGATGGCCGGCCAGGTGCCCTCGTTCAGACCGGCCAGGATCATCAGATCGGCCTGCTGCAGGCGGGCTTCCATCGGCCCCAGGATGGATAGGCGCGGATGGCGGCCCCAGCGCGGCCGCACCACCTGGCCCGTCAGCAACTGGTCGAACAGGGCCGGATAGCTGGCCGGGGCAATGGCCGGAAACACCGTTCCCACCGCCGCCGCCGCCTCGGCCAACTGGCCGGCGAAACGCCCCAGCGCCTCGCCCGCCTCGCCCCGCCACAGCCGCTCGGGACCGGCCAGCGCCTCGGCCGCTTCCATATGGGCGGCCAGCAACTCGCCCAGACTGGCCTGATCGCGGCCCATCACCGCCAGGAACGGCGCCAGCGCAGCCTGGAGCCCATCCAGCCAGCGCACCAGGGCGGCATCCCCGCCCACCGCCAGGCGCAGGCCGGCGATGCCGGCGGCCGGACGCGGCCCGCGCAGACATAACCGGTCCAGACGGCGCACCTGATGACGAAAATCCGGCCCGGCCGCCAGCGGATGCTTCAGGCAGGCCAGCACCGCGTGGGGGGCGAAATGGTCGGCCACCATCTCGGCCAGCAGCCGCAGGAAGGCGCCGGGCTCGGTCAGGGCCAGCGGCCGGCCGGCGGAATCGTCGATCAGGATGCCCCAGCGTTCCAGCTCGGCCGCGACCCGGCGGGCCAGATCGCGGTCGGGAGTGACCAGGGCGGCGGTGCGGCCGTCTTGCTCCAGGGTCTCGCGCAGCATCAAGGCGATGGCGCCGGCTTCCTCACGCGGGGAGGGCGCGTCCAGCCGGCTGATTCCGGCCAGGGTGGCGGCGGGAAATTCCGGCAGGTCCTTCCACGCCTCGCAGGTGGCGGCCGGGCGCAGCGCCTGCGACAAAAGCGCCAGGCGGGCGGCGCGCGGATCGGGGGTGGCGGTCAGCTCGCCCACCTGCTTGCGGGTCAGGCCCAGCACCTTCAACAGCCGGGCCAGCATGAATTGCGGATGGGTCTCGTCCAGCGCCGCCCACGATTCCTCGTCCAGGCCCTTATCCAGGCCGGGCAGCACCACCATGCCCTGGGGCAATCCAGCGATGGTCGCCAACAGATCCAGGGTAGCCGGGCGCGAACCGGTCGAGCCGGCGGCGATCACCGGATGATCGGGCGGGTTGGCCCGCCAATGGGCGGCCTGGGCATCCAGCACCCGGTTGACCCGGGTCTGATGGTCCAGCCGGCCGCCCAGCAGGGCCGGCCAATGTTCGGTGACGATCTTCAGGAAATCCAGCGTCACCTGCCAATGGGCCGCCAACTCGTCGGGGACCAGTTGGCCCAGCCGGTCGAAGCCGACCCGCTCGATGGCGGCGCCGTCCAGCAGCTTGCCCAACTCGGCGGCCAGGCGGGCGGCCTGATCGGGCGATGGCGGCCGCCCGCCCCGGGCCGCCCCCGCCCCCAGCACCAGCCGGGTCAGGATCAGCAGCCGCTCGGTCGGCGGCACCGGTTCGGGCAGGTCGGGATCGCCTTCGCCCAGCAGGGTCAGGATGTCCTCGTCGGCCTCGTCCGGCTCGATGGGCTTCAGGCGCGGCAGCAGCAAGGGCCGCCCGCCCGAGGCCCGCAGGAAGGCCTGTTCCAGGGTGCGGCAGGCGCGACGGTTGGGCAGCAGCACCACCATCTCGGCCAGCTTCAGCGGATCATGCTCGGCCCGCGCCAGCAGATGGCCGGCCAGCACGTCGGCGAAGGCCAGTCCGGCGGGGATGGTGAAGACCTTGCGCGCCGGACCGCCTGACGTCATTCGGGCTCCTGCTCGATCAGGGCCGCCTCGACCTCGGGCAGCGCCTTTGGCGTGCCGACATGGTACCAGCGTCCGTCATGGACCAGGCCGAACAGGCGGCCGTCTTCCAGGGCGCGGTCATACAGCACGTTCAACGAGAATTTGCCCGACGGACAGCCATCGAACAAGCGCGGATGCAGGATCTGCACCCCCGAGAACAGGGTCGGCGCCACTTCCTGGCCGCGTCGCCGCCGCGGCACCCCATTGGCATCGACGAAGAAGTCGCCGGCCCCGTCATAGCCGACGGCGCGCGCGGTCGGCACCAGCAGCAGCAGGGCATCCATGCGGGCATCGTCCCACGCCTGGGCCAGCCGGGTCAGGGCCGGCACGGCGCCGTCGGTCCAGATGATGTCGGAATTGACCACATAGAACGGCCCGTCGCCCAACAGCGGCAAGGCCCTGGCGACGCCGCCGCCGGTTTCCAGCAGTTCGGTCTCGGGGCTCAAGGTGATGTCCGGGCGGCCGGCCAGATGGGCCTGGATGCAGTGGGGCAGCCAATGGGTGTTGACCACCAGATGGCCGATTCCGGCCGCCCCCAGATGGTCCAGCGCGCGGTCCAGCATGGTCCGCCCGGCCACCGCGACCAGGGGCTTCGGGATCGTCAGCGTGATCGGGCGCATGCGCAGGCCCAGGCCGGCGGCCAGGACCATGCCGTGGGTCGGACGGACGCTCATGGGTTCGGCACGCCCCTCGCCTCGGCCGGGATATGGCGGTCCAACCAACCCTTCATCCGCGCCAGGGCCGGATGGGCGCAGGCCCGATCCAGCAGCCGCCAGACGCGGGGAATATGGACCAGATAGCCGGGCTTGCCGTCGCGCTTGCACAAGCGGGTGAAGATGCCGATCACCTTGGCGTGGCGCTGCGCCGCCAGCACCGCCCACGAGGCGGCGAAGGCGTCGCGGTCGAGGGCGGGGAAGCGGGCCAGATAACGCTCGGTCATGGCGGCGACCAACTGGGGCGACAGATCGCGCCGGGCGTCTTCCAGCAGGCTCATCAGGTCATAGGTGACCGGGCCGGTCACCGCATCCTGGAAATCCAGCAGGCCGCAGGCGGCCAGTCCCTCGCGCGGCAGCTTCATCAGATTATCGACGTGGAAGTCGCGCAGGACCAGGGTGTCGGGCACCGCTTGCGCCAGCGGGATCAGTTCGCGCCACAGCGACAGGTATTCCGCCCGGACCGCCGGGGCGGTGGCGGCGCCCAGCACCGCCGGCATGGTCCAGTCGGTGAGCAGGGCCGCCTCGGTCAGCAGCTTGTCGTCGTCATAGGGGGCCAGGCCCAGCGGGATGGCCTGTTCGCCCTGGCCGTGCAGGTCGGCCAGCAGATCGACCGCCAGGGCGTACAAAGCCTGCTCGTCGCCGCCATTTTCCAGCAGGCGGGTATAGGTGTCGTCGCCCAGATCCTCGAGCAGCAGCAGTCCGTTATCCAGATCGACCGCCAGAAGGCGCGGGCTGGAATAGCCCAGCCGTTCCAGATGCATGGCGATGCGCACGAACGGGCGGACGTCTTCCTTGGGCGGCGGGGCGTCCATCAGCACGGCGCGCCGCTCGCCATCCAACAGGCGGTCGTAATGGCGGAAGCTGGCGTCGCCGGCCAGCCGGCCGCGTTCGGCAGCCCCCCAGCCGGCCCGCTTCAGGAAGGCGGCGATCAGGGCGTCACGGTCTGTCATGGATCAAGGTCTCCCAAGCGGTCGTCCCATTGATGGACGGGGGTCAGGGTGGCGCGCCGGCTGCCCTCGGCTGCGCCGGATTCCAAGGTCACCTCGAGCCGGCGGCGCGGCACCAAAGACCCCAGGCGATCGGGCCATTCGATCAGGCAGATGCCGTCGATGAAGGCGTCCTCGATGCCCAGTTCCCAGGCATCCTCGGGCTTTTCCAGCCGGTAAAGGTCGAAATGCCAGATCTCGCCCACGTCGGACTCATAGGTCTGGACCAGGGTGAAGGTCGGGCTGGGGACTTCCTCGAAGGGGTCGGTCAGGGCGCGAATGAAGGCCCGCGCCAGGGTGCTCTTGCCGGTGCCCAGGGTGCCGGCCAGCAACAGCACGTCGCCGGGACGGGCCAGCCGGGCCAGGGCGGCGCCCAACCGGACGGTGTCGGCCTCGCGGGCCAGTTCGAACACCCGGCTCATGGATTTCGTGCCCTGGGATGGGCATCGCGATAGGCCCGGGTCAGCCGCTCGGCATCGACCTTGGTGTAACGCTGGGTGGTCGACAAAGTGGCGTGGCCCAGCAATTCCTGGATGGTGCGCAGATCGCCGCCGCCGGCCAGCAGATGGGTGGCGAAGGAATGCCGAAGCGCGTGGGGGGTGGCGCTGTCGGGCAGGCCCAGAAGCGGGCGCATCTTGCGCATCTGCCGCTGCACCACGCCGGGATTCAGCCCCTTGCCGCGGGCGCCGACGAACAGCGGATCGTCGGCACCGATGGCGAACGGGCATTGGCCGACATAATCGTCGATGGCCTGGCGCACCAGCGGCAGCACCGGCACCAGACGCTGCTTGCGGCCCTTGCCGGTGATGACCATGGCATCGGCTTTCGGCCGGTCGCGCCCGGTCATCGCCAGCGCCTCGCCCAGGCGCAGGCCGCAGCCATAGAGAAGCGTGAAAAGCGCGACGTCGCGGGCGGCCAGCCATGGCTCGTCCTGCAAAAGCGCGGCTTGGTCCAGTGTTTCCAGCGCCGCGTCGGCCGACAGCGCCTTGGGCACCGATTTGGGCGGCCGGGGCGCCTTGACCGCACCGATCGCCGGATTATGACCGTAATCATGGTGATCGAGGAATTGGAAGAAGCCGCGCAGCGTGCTCATCTGCCGGGCCATCGACGAACGCGACAGGCCGTCATGCTGTCGCGCCGCCAGGAAGGCACGGAAATCGGCCGGGCTTAACGCCATCAAGGCGGCCAGATCGGCCTCGCCGCCCAGATGGCCGATCAGGAAGGTGAAGAAGGCGGCAAGGTCGCGGCCATAGCCATCGATGGTGTGCGGGCTTGCCCGCTTCTCACCCGACAGCCAGCCCTGCCAGTGGCCGACCGCCTTGGCCAGGTCTGACGCAGCGGCGAAGTGGATGGGGGCCTTGGTCATCGCATTACAGCGCCCTGATCCGGTGGCGCCACCGGGAATCGGCGACGCGATCGTGGAACCGCCGGTCGGCGGTGACCATCGGGCAATCCAGCTGCTCGGCCAGGGCCAGATAGAAGCAGTCATAGGCCGGGTGGCCCAGAGCACAGGCCATGTGCAGGGCCGGGCCGGACAATTCGTCGTGGCCATAGACACGGTCCAGCATCGAGCGACACCCCTGCCAGGCCGCCTGGGCGGCGGACTCACCCAGCCGGTTGGCGGCGACATGGTGCCACAACACGTTGGTCAGTTCGGCGCCGATCAGATCGGGGGCCATCAGCGGCGCAGAGCCGACCAACTGGATCGCTGCCGCCGAATCGGCTTCCTCGATGACCCATTTGATGGCGACGCTGGCGTCGATGACCAATCCGCTCATCGCCTGTCGCGATCCTCGCGGATCAGGTCGGCGCTGTCGGGCGCGCCCTCGGGCAACCTGATTCGCACGCGGTCAAGCAAGGCCAGCTTCTGCACGGGCGACAACGGCGCCTGAGCCGCCAGCGCCTCGCGCAGTTCGGCTTCCAGCGAACGGTTGTTCAGCCCCGCCTTGGTGCGGAACTGGTTGATCACCACGTCGTCTAGATTACGAATCAGGACCGATCCCATGGCCCATGCCTCCTGCGATGCTATCAAAGATGATAGCATCAACCCTGCCAGGCGTCCATCAGCCGACGAAACGGCGGACCGACAGGGCGGCGACCTGGGCCAGGAAGGCGATCAGTTCGGTTCCCTGGCCGGAATGGAAGGTGCGGCCGTGGCGCGAGCCCAGGGCCAGCAGGCCGGCCGGGCAGCGCCCTCCGGCATCCAGGCGGACCAGTGCCGACGACGACACCAGATCGGCCCCTTCGCCGAACACCAAGGGATCGCCCGGCATCTGCTCGGCCAGCGCGCAGGCGCGGTCGGGACCGCCCAGCACCCGATCGACATGGCCGGGCGGCAGGCGCAAGATGGCGGCGGCGGCCAGTTCAGGCAGGGCTTCGCCGCTTTCCTCGAAGGCCAGGGTGGCGACATCGACGTCAAGCATCGGCGCCAGATCGTCGGCGACGGCGCCGGCCAGTTCGGCCATGCTGTCGGCCGACAACAGCGCCAGCACCGCCTGATGGGTGCGGTTCTGGGTGCTCATGTTCGAGCGGCTGGTATGGATCAGATGTTCGGCGGCGCCGCGCACGCGATCGACCTCTTCCTGCAGACGGTCGATCATGAAGGTCTGCAGATCGACCACCGCCTCGGAGCCGGGCCAGCGCGACGGCGGCGCCAGGAAGGCGGCCAGTTCGGTGTGACGCAGCAGGAAGTCGGGGTGGCGGCGCAGATACTCGGCCACCTGCTGGTCGGACAGCGGCGGAGCGGCGTCGGCTTTATCGTCGTGCTTGCGCACCATGCAGGGCAGGTCCCATAACAGAAGCGAGCCAGACAATAGACCATGCTTTCCGCCGCCGCCAACCCCGCCCGACACTTTTATTGCAATTCCCGTGTGGCGGTGCTGCTGCCGCTGCCGCTGGCCGGCGCCTATGACTATCGCGTCGGCGCCGATCCGGTGGCCGAGGGCGACGTCGTCGAGGTGCCGCTGGCCGGCCGCACCAGCCTGGGGGTGGTGTGGGGACCGGGGACCTCGGCCACCGATCAGGCCAAGCTCAGGACCATCCTGCGTCGTCTGCCGGCCAAACCTTTGCCCGAGGCGCTCTGCCGTTTTGTCGATTGGGTCGCCGCCTATACCCTGGCCCCGCCGGGCGCGGTGCTGAAGATGGCGATCAGCGTTCCGGCGGCGCTGGAGCCGGCGTCTCCGATCTGGGCGGTGCGCGCGCTGGCCGTTCCCGACGGACTGAAACTCACCGAGGCGCGGCGCCGGGTCCTGGCCGCCGCCGCCGCCCACCCGCCCCTGACCATGGCCGACCTGGCCCGCGAGGCCGGGACCGGCGACAGCGTCGTCAAGGGCCTGGTCGAGGCCGGCGCCTTGGAAAAGGTGGCGCTGGCGCCGCCTGCCCCCTTCGCGCCCCCCCAGGCCCATCGCGACGGCCCGGCCCTGTCCGAGAGCCAGGCCCAGGCGGCTGCGTCGCTGGCGGAAATCGCCGGCTTCCATGTCTGGCTGCTGGACGGCGTCACCGGATCGGGCAAGACCGAGGTTTATTTCGAGGCGGTGGCCGCCGCCTTGAAGCGCGGCCGCCAGGTCCTGGTGCTGCTGCCCGAGATCGCGCTGTCGGCGCAATGGCTGGGGCGTTTCCGCTCGCGCTTCGGCGTCGAGCCGGCGGTGTGGCATTCCGAACTGTCCGACGCCAAGCGCCGCGCCACCTGGCGGGCGGTGGCCGACGGCACCGCTTCCGTGGTGGTCGGCGCCCGCTCGGCGTTGTTCCTGCCCTTCCCCGATCTGGGCCTGATCGTCGTCGACGAAGAACATGACGGCGCCTTCAAGCAGGAAGACGGCGTCTGCTATCATGCCCGCGACATGGCGGTGGTCCGCGCCCGCATCGGCGCGTGCCCGGTGATCCTGGCCTCGGCGACGCCGTCCTTGGAGACCCTGGCCAACGTCCAGGCCGGGCGCTACCTGCGCCTGCACCTGCCCGACCGCCATGCCGGCGCGGTGCTGCCCGACATCGGCGTGATCGATCTGCGCCGCACCCCGCCGCCGCGCGGCTTCTGGCTGGCGCCGCCCCTGGTCGCGGCCATCGAGCGCACCCTGGCCGAGGGCGAGCAGGCCATGCTGTTCCTCAATCGTCGGGGCTATGCGCCGCTGACGCTGTGCCGCAAATGCGGCCACCGCCTGCAATGTCCGCACTGCACCGCCTGGCTGGTCGAACATCGCCAGGCCGGCCGCCTGATCTGCCACCATTGCGGCCACGCCACCCGCCTGCCCCCGGTTTGCCCGGAATGCGAGGCCGAAGACAGCTTCGCCGCCTGCGGCCCCGGCATCGAGCGCATCGCCGAGGAAGCCACCCACCGCTTTCCCGGCGCCCGGGTGGCGATGATGGCGTCGGACACCGTCGCCGGCCCCCACGCGGCGGCCGAGTTCGTCCGCCAGGTCGCCGACCACGAGATCGACCTGCTGGTCGGCACCCAGATCGTCGCCAAGGGCTATCACTTCCCGATGCTGACCCTGGTCGGCGTGGTCGATGCCGATCTGGGGCTGGAAGGCGGCGACCTGCGGGCCGGCGAGCGCACCTTTCAATTGCTGTCGCAGGTGGCCGGCCGCGCCGGCCGCGCCGAACGACCCGGCCGGGTGCTGCTGCAGACCTTCCAGCCCGACCATCCGGTGATGCGGGCCCTGGTGGCCGGCGACCGCGATTCCTTCATCGCGGCGGAAGCCGAATGCCGCCGCGATGCCGGCATGCCGCCCTTCGCCCGCCTGGCCGCGCTGGTCGTGTCCGGCCCCGATGCCGGCGCCGTCGATGATTATGCCCGCCGCCTGGCCCGCGCCGCCCCCCACACCGAGGGGCTGGAGGTGATCGGCCCGGCGCCTGCGCCGATGGCGATCCTGCGCGGCCGCCACCGCCGCCGCTTCCTGATCAAGGCGGCCCGCACCGTCGCCCTGCAGGCAGCCTTGAAGGAGTGGCTGGCCGCCTGCCCGGCGAAGCAGCCCCTGCGGGTGCAGGTGGACATCGATCCGTACTCTTTCGTTTAGGGTAGTGGGCCGGGTGGAAAGGCCACCGCCCGACCGGGTGGGGCGACTTTCTGACCGCGCTTGCGGAAAAGGCGCTTGAGTCGTCTTGCAACGCAGCAACCGATGTGCTAGTTAACCGTCGCGCTTGCGGGTGGGTCAGCCCTCGCCCGAGGCGCAATATTTTTATACTTCAATGCTTTGTAGGCTGCCGGCGAATTCGTTTTCGACCTGATCCGAAGGACTTGCCCAGGTGCCATCCGAAACCATTGGCGTGATCGCCGAACGCTACGCTACCGCGCTCTTCGAGCTGGCCGAAAGCCAGAATGCTCTCGATTTGGTGGCGAGCGACCTCAAGAGTCTGAAGGCCATGATCCGCGACAGCGCGGACTTCAATCGCCTTCTCGACAGTCCCGTGTTGACCCGCGCCGAGCAGGGCAAGGCCGTTGCGGCCCTGGCCGCCGCCGCCAAGTTCAATACGCTCACCGCGAATTTCCTTGGCCTGGCCGCCACCAACCGCCGCCTGTCCTCCCTGCCCGGCATCATCGAGTGCTTCCTTGGCCTGCTGGCCGCGAAGCGTGGTGAGATTGCCGCCAAGGTGTTGTCGGCGGTCGAGTTGACCAAGGGTCAGATCGCCGCCCTGGAGGCCTCGCTGAAGACGGCTTTCGGTGGAAATGTTGCCGTTGACGTCACCGTCGACCCCAGCCTGCTGGGTGGCCTGATGGTGAATGTCGGCTCTCGTATGGTTGACAGCTCGTTGAAGACGAAGCTGCAGCACCTCAAGCTTGCCATGAAAGGGGTTGGATAATGGAAATCCGCGCGGCTGAGATCTCCGCGATCCTCAAGCAACAGATCGCCAATTTCGGAACCGAGGCGGAAGTCGCCGAGGTCGGACAGGTGTTGTCTGTCGGTGACGGTATCGCCCGCGTCCACGGCCTCGACAAGGTCCAGGCCGGCGAGATGGTCGAATTCCCCGGCGGCATCAAGGGTATGGCGCTGAACCTCGAATCCGACAATGTCGGCGTCGTGATCTTCGGTGACGACCGCAACATCAAGGAAGGTGACGTCGTCAAGCGCACCGGCGCCATCGTCGACGTCCCCGTCGGCAAGGGCCTGCTGGGCCGCGTCGTCGACGCCCTGGGCAATCCCATCGACGGCAAGGGTCCGATCGCTTCGGACCTGCGTTCGCGCGTCGACGTCAAGGCGCCGGGCATCATTCCGCGCAAGTCGGTGCACGAGCCGATGAGCACCGGCATCAAGGCCGTCGACGCCCTGATCCCCGTCGGCCGCGGCCAGCGCGAGCTGGTCATCGGTGACCGTCAGACCGGCAAGACCGCCATCCTGATCGACACCATCATCAATCAGAAGCGCTGGCACGACGCCTCGGACGAGAAGGCCAAGCTGTTCTGCATCTACGTCGCCGTCGGCCAGAAGCGCTCGACCGTCGCGCAGATCGTCAAGACGCTGACCGACTACGGCGCGATGGATTACACCATCGTCGTGGCGGCCACCGCCTCGGAACCCGCCCCGCTGCAGTTCATCGCCCCCTATGCCGGTTGCGCCATGGGCGAGTACTTCCGCGACAACGGCATGCACGCTTTGATCATCTATGACGATCTGTCCAAGCAGGCCGTCGCCTACCGTCAGATGTCGCTGCTGCTGCGCCGTCCGCCGGGCCGCGAAGCCTATCCGGGCGACGTGTTCTATCTCCACTCGCGCCTGCTCGAGCGCGCCGCCAAGATGGGCGACGCCGCCGGGGCTGGCAGCTTGACCGCTCTGCCGGTCATCGAGACCCAGGCCAACGACGTGTCGGCCTACATCCCGACCAACGTGATCTCGATCACCGACGGCCAGATCTTCCTGGAAACCGACCTGTTCTATAAGGGCATCCGCCCCGCCGTGAACGTCGGTCTGTCGGTGTCGCGCGTCGGCTCGGCCGCCCAGATCAAGGCGATGAAGCAGGTGTCCGGCTCGATCAAGCTGGAACTGGCTCAGTATCGTGAAATGGCTGCCTTCGCCCAGTTCGCCTCGGATCTCGATCCGGCGACCCAGAAGCTGCTCAATCGCGGTGCGCGTCTGACCGAACTGCTGAAGCAGCCGCAATACTCGCCGATGCCGACCGAGGAAGAAGTGATCGCCATCTATGCCGGCGTGAAGGGCTACCTCGACAAGCTGGACCTGCGCGATGTCGGCCGCTTCGAAACGGCCATGCTGTCGGAGATGAGGGCCAAGCACGCCGACATCCTGACCGCCATCGCCACCGAAAAGCAGATTTCCGCGCAAACCGAAGAGAAGCTGAAGGCGTTCTTCGACGCTTTCTCCAAGACCTTCGCGTAATCGGAAGGGGTCTGAAACCCGATGCCGAGCCTTAAGGACCTACGGCTGAGGATCGTCTCCGTCAAATCGACGAGGAAGATCACGTCAGCCATGAAGATGGTCGCCGCTTCCAAGCTCCGCCGCGCCCAGACGGCGGCGGAGTCGGCGCGACCCTTCGCCGAGCGCATGGAGCGCATGCTGGGCACTCTGGCCGGCTCGCTTGCCGGCCAGTCGGGTGCTCCCCGCATGCTGGCCGGAACCGGCAAGGACGATGTCCAGCTGATCGTCATGGTGACCGCTGACCGCGGCCTGTGCGGCGGCTTCAATTCGTCCATCGTGCGTAACGTCAAGCAGCTTGCCGGTCAGCTTCTCAAGGAAGGCAAGACCGTCAAGATCCTTCCGGTGGGCCGCAAGGGCCGCGAACAGATTCGCCGTGATTTCGGCCCGCATCTGATCGAGGGCTTCGAAGGCCTGGGCCGCAAGGGCATTTCCTTCGCCGAAGCCGATCAGGTGGCGACCCGTATCACCCAGTTGTTCGACGAGAACGAGTTCGACGTCTGCACCGTGGTATACAACCGCTTCCAGTCGGCCATCGCCCAGGTGGTGACCCGCCAGCAGTTGATCCCCTTCCCGGTGCCCGCCGAAGGCCCGGTCAAGGCTGACGCCGCGGCCAAGGCTCTCTACGAGTTCGAACCGAGCGAGGAAGACATCCTGAATTCCCTGCTGCCGCGCAATCTGGCGGTGCAGATCTTCCGGTCGATCCTGGAAAGCCAGGCGTCGGAACAGGGTGCCCGTATGACCGCCATGGACAATGCCACCCGCAACGCGGGCGACATGATCAACGGCCTGACCATCAAGTACAACCGGTCGCGTCAGGCTCAGATCACCAAGGAACTGATCGAAATCATCTCCGGCGCTGAGGCGCTGTAAGGAAGACTAGGAGCTCACAATGGCAAACAAGAACGTCGGCAAGATCACCCAGGTTATGGGCGCCGTCGTGGACGTGCGCTTCGAGGGCCCGCTGCCGGCCATCCTGAACGCGCTCCACACCCAGAACCAGGGCCACACCCTGGTTCTCGAAGTGGCTCAGCATCTGGGCGAAAACACCGTCCGCACCATCGCCATGGACTCGTCCGAAGGCCTGGTGCGCGGCGCCGAAGTGGTCGACACCGGTTCGTCGATCCAGATGCCGGTCGGGCCGGAATGCCTGGGCCGCATCCTCAACGTCATCGGCGAGCCGATCGACGAGCGCGGCCCGGTCGGTCACAAGACCACCCGCCCGATCCACGCCGATGCCCCGGAATTCGTCGATCAGGCCACCGAGACCGAGATCCTGGTCACCGGCATCAA
This sequence comes from Magnetospirillum sp. LM-5, assembly GCF_902729445.1. Lineage (NCBI taxonomy): Bacteria > Pseudomonadati > Pseudomonadota > Alphaproteobacteria > Rhodospirillales > Rhodospirillaceae > Magnetospirillum > Magnetospirillum sp. LM-5. The sequence goes on from NZ_CACVCE010000020.1 coordinate 37,400, forward strand.
GGTCATCGACCTGCTGGCGCCTTACGTGAAGGGCGGTAAGATCGGCCTGTTCGGCGGCGCCGGCGTGGGCAAGACCGTGTTGATCATGGAACTGATCAACAACGTCGCCAAGGCCCACGGTGGTTACTCGGTGTTCGCCGGCGTCGGCGAGCGTACCCGCGAAGGCAACGACCTCTATCACGAAATGATGGAATCGGGCGTCATCAAGACCGACGGCCCGGGCTCGAAGGTGGCCCTGGTGTACGGTCAGATGAACGAGCCGCCGGGCGCCCGCGCCCGTGTCGCCCTGTCGGGTCTGACCGTCGCCGAATATTTCCGCGACGAAGAAGGCCAGGACGTGCTGTTCTTCGTGGACAACATCTTCCGCTTCACCCAGGCCGGTTCGGAAGTGTCGGCTCTGCTGGGCCGCATCCCGTCGGCGGTGGGCTATCAGCCCACTCTCGCCACCGACATGGGCACCTTGCAGGAGCGCATCACCTCGACCAAGAAGGGCTCGATCACCTCGGTCCAGGCGATTTACGTGCCGGCCGACGACTTGACCGACCCCGCGCCGGCCACCTCGTTCGCCCACTTGGACGCCACCACCGTTCTGTCGCGTCAGATCGCCGAGCTGGGCATCTATCCGGCGGTGGATCCGCTGGACTCGACCAGCCGTGCGCTGGACGCCCGCGTCGTCGGTCAGGAACATTACGGCGTCGCCCGTGAAGTGCAGCGCATCCTGCAGACCTACAAGTCGCTGCAGGACATCATCGCGATCCTGGGCATGGACGAGCTGTCGGAAGAAGACAAGCTGGTCGTCGCCCGCGCTCGTAAGATCCAGCGCTTCCTGTCGCAGCCCTTCCACGTCGCCGAAGTCTTCACCGGTTCGCCGGGCAAGCTGGTGTCGCTGGAAGACACCATCAAGGGCTTCAAGGCCATCGTCGCCGGCGAATACGATCACCTGCCGGAAGTCGCCTTCTACATGGTCGGCGGCATCGACGAAGTGGTCGAGAAGGCCAAGAAGCTGGCTGCCGAAGCCGCGTAAGGACCTTTGGGGCAAGGTGCTTGGCACCTTGCCCCGCCATCCTTTGAGGACATTGGCTCATGGCCGACAAGATCAAGTTCGAACTGGTGTCGCCCGCCAAGCTGCTGATCAGCTCGCCGGTGGACATGGTGATTGTTCCCGGCACCGAAGGTGACTTCGGCGCCCTGGCCCAGCATGCGCCGATGATCACCACCGTCCGTCCCGGCGTCATCGACGTCCATGACGGCGGCAAGGTGTCCAATCGCATTTTCGTGGCCGGCGGCTTCGCCGAGGTCAACGAAGAGCGCATCACCGTCCTGGCCGAAGAGGCTTTGCCGGTGGCCGACATCACCCACGACATGTATTCGGCCCGTCTGCAGGCCGCCAAGGAGGCCTTGGCCGACGCCAAGACCGACGGCACCCGCATCGCCGCCGAGCAGCTGCTGGCGATCGCCCAGGCCATGCAGGCCGCGGCGCCCCGCCACTAGGATTAGGCGCACGAATCGTCGGGGGCCGGCCCAATGGTGCCGGCCCTTCGTCGTTTCATTCTGCTTGATTGCCGCCGCGCCGCGGGCAAGATATCGGCGCACGGATTTCATAAGGGACCACACCATGCCGCATTGGACGCCTGACGACATCAACTGGGCCGCCTTCGACGCTTCGAAGCTTGACCCGGACACGTTGATGGTGGTCAAGGCGGCGGCGATGGTGGAACGCAATGCCGGCGATTACACCGCCTATCTGTCGACGGTGTTCAAGGGCGACGAGGAATTCCTGTCCATCGCCGCCGAATGGCAGGTCGAGGAAGTACAGCACGGCGACATGCTGGGCCGCTATGCCGAGTTGGCCGACCCGAATTTCAATTTCGCCGCCCGCTTCAAGAAGTTCACCGACATCTATCAGGTGCCCCAGGACGTCGCCGCTTCGGTGCGCGGCTCGCGGACCGGCGAATTGCTGGCCCGCTGCATCGTCGAGACCGGTACCTCCTCCTTCTATTCGGCGCTTCGCGACGCCACCGACGAGCCGGTGTTGAAGCAATTGTGCCACCGCATCGCCGGTGACGAATTCCGTCATTACAAGACCTTCTACGTCTTCATGAAGCGCTATATCGAGCGCGAAGGAATCGGCATCTTCCGCCGCGCCATGGTCGCCGCCGGCCGCATCAAGGAAACCGACGATGACGAGCTGGCCAGCGCCTGGCACGCCGCCAACGACCCCGAGGGCACGGCCTATGACCTGGCCCGCTGCAATCGCGAATATGCCGGCCGCGCCTATGCCGTCTACCGGCAAAAGCACGCCGAGCGCGCCGTCAACATGGTCCTGAAGGTGGTCGGCTTCGATCCGCAGGGCTGGCTGGGGGCCCGGGCCAAGGCCTTCGCCGTCAAGAAGATGCAGTCGCGCGTGGCCCAGATGAAGCCGGCCGCCTGATCTTGGCCAGAAAGCGCAAGGGCCAGCCGGTCCACGGCTGGATCGCCATCGACAAGCCGGAAGGAATCGGCTCGACCAAGGTGGTGTCCGACGTGCGCCGTCTGTTCGACGCCGCCAAGGCCGGCCATGGCGGCACGCTGGACCCGCTGGCCTCGGGCATCCTGCCGATCGCCTTGGGCGAGGCCACCAAGACGGTGGCCTATGTGATGGACGGGGCCAAGACCTACCGGTTCACCATTCAGTTCGGCGAGGCGCGCTCGACCGACGACCGTGAAGGCGAGGTCACCGCCACCTCGGACCTCCGCCCCGACGACGGGGCCATCCGCGCCGTGCTGCCCCGCTTCATCGGCGAGGTTTCCCAGGTGCCGCCGGCCTTTTCCGCCCTGAAGATCGACGGCGAGCGGGCCTATGACCTGGCACGCGCCGGCGAAGCGGTCGAACTGGCGGCCCGCACCGTGCGCATCGACCGCCTCGAGCTGATCGAACGCACCGGCCCCGACCTCGCCACCTTCGAGGTCGCCTGCGGCAAGGGCACCTATGTCCGCTCACTGGCCCGCGACATCGCATCGGCCCTGGGCACGGTCGGCCATGTCGCCCGGCTGCGCCGCACCGCCTGCGGCCCGTTCAATGAAACCAACGCGATTCCTCTGGACAAGGCCCGTTCGCTCGGGCATGGTCCCGCCCTTCGGGCTTCGCTGCTTCCGATTCTGACCGCGCTGGACGACATCCCGGCCCTGGCCTTGACGGAAGATGAAGCCCGGCGCCTCGGCAGCGGTCAGGTTTTCAGCCTGCGCGAAACGCCCAGTGCATTCGGTCCGACCCAGGTGGTCAAGGCCTTGTGCGACGGACGGCTGGTGGCGTTGGCCCAAGTCGAGGGCGGCTTCGTCCGCTCGCTGCGCGGGCTCAATCTCGAAACCTCTTCATCAGGAGAAGACGATGTCGATCACTGCCGAGCGTAAGACCGAGCTGGTCAAGGAATATGCCACCCACGAAGGCGACACCGGTTCTCCGGAAGTCCAGGTGGCCATCCTGTCGGAGCGTATCCGCAACCTGACCGAGCACCTGAAGGACCACAAGAAGGATTTCCACTCGCGTCGTGGCCTGCTGATCATGGTTGGTCAGCGCCGTCGCATGCTGGACTATTTGAAGGGCATCAATGTCGGCCGCTACGAGCAGCTGATCGCCCGCCTGGGTCTGCGCAAGTAAGGAACCAAGCCCCCGGCCAGTCCGGGGGCTTGTTTTTTGGCCGCACTCGTGCGGTTATCTTTTCGCCCGCGCGGGGAATGGTCCCTTCGCGGGCGGTCGCCATTGGGCGAGTTTCCGCCATGGGGCGGACAGTACGGTGCAGGGCCGCAATCCGGCGGCCTTCGCGTTTGGGATAAGGATTGAAACGAATGTCCATGTTCAACATCACCCGCAAGGAAATCATGTGGGGCGGTCGCAAGCTGGTTCTGGAGACCGGCAAGATCGCCCGCCAGGCCGATGGCGCGGTTCTCGCCACCTATGGTGACACGGTCGTCCTGTGCACCGCGGTCGCTGCCAAGGCCCCCCGCCCGGGTGTGGATTTCTTCCCGCTGACCTGTAACTACCAGGAAAAGGCCTTCGCGGCCGGCAAGATCCCCGGCGGCTTCTTCAAGCGCGAGGGACGCCCCAGCGAAAAGGAAACCCTGGTTTCGCGTCTGATCGACCGTCCGATCCGCCCGCTGTTCGTCGATGGTTTCCGTAACGAGACCCAGATCGTCTGCACCGTGCTGTCGCACGACATGGAAAACGACCCCGACATCGTCGCCATGGTGGGCGCCTCGGCGGCGCTGACCATTTCGGGCGTGCCGTTCATGGGTCCGCTGGGCGCCGCCCGCGTCGGCTGGATCGACGGCCAGTACGTGCTGAACCCGACCATGGACCAGATCAAGGCCTCGCAGTTGGACCTGGTTGTCGCCGGCACCGTCGAAGGCGTGCTGATGGTCGAGTCCGAGGCTCAGGAGCTGTCGGAAGAAATCATGCTGGGCGCCGTGACCTTCGGTCACAAGTCGTTCCAGCCGGTGATCCAGGCGATCATCGAGATGGCCGAAGCCTGCGCCAACGAGCCGTGGGACATCGCGCCCCCGCCGCCGGCCATCGAGACCGTCAACGCCAAGCTGGCTGCCGCCGGCATCCCGGCCGAGATGGCCGAGGCCTACAAGATCGTCAAGAAGCAGGACCGCTATGCCGCCGTCGGCGCCGTCAAGGCCAAGGCCATGGCCCTGATCACCGACGAGGCCGAGCTGGCCGTCGCTCCGGGCGTGCTGAAGCACATGGAATCCGACGTGGTGCGCGGCAACATCTTGAAGACCGGCATCCGCATCGACGGCCGCGACACCAAGACCGTGCGTCCGATCGTGGCGGAAGTGGGCGTTCTGCCCCGCGCCCACGGTTCGGCCCTGTTCACCCGTGGCGAGACCCAGGCCCTGGTGGTCGCCACCTTGGGCACCGGTCAGGACGAGCAGATCATCGACGCTCTGGCGGGCGAGTACCGCGAGAACTTCATGCTGCACTACAACTTCCCCCCCTACTCGGTGGGTGAGACCGGCCGCATGGGCAGCCCGGGCCGTCGCGAGATCGGCCACGGCAAGCTGGCCTGGCGCGCCATCCACCCCTGCCTGCCGACCAAGGAGGCCTTCCCCTACACCCTGCGTTCGGTGTCCGAGATCACCGAGTCGAACGGCTCGTCCTCGATGGCCACCGTCTGCGGCACCTCGCTGGCGCTGATGGATGCCGGCGTGCCGATGGCGCGCCCGGTGGCCGGTATCGCCATGGGCCTGATCAAGGAAGGGTCCGACTTCGCCGTGCTGTCCGACATCCTGGGCGACGAAGATCACCTGGGCGACATGGACTTCAAGGTGGCCGGCACCTCGGACGGCGTCACCGCCTTGCAAATGGACATCAAGATCACCTCGATCACCGAGGAGATCATGAAGATCGCCCTGGGCCAGGCCAAGGACGGCCGCCTGCATATCCTGGGCGAGATGTCCAAGGGTCTGGACAGCGCCCGGACCGAAGTGTCGGGCAACGCTCCGCGCATCGTCACCTTCAACATCCCGAAGGAGAAGATCCGCGAAGTCATCGGCACCGGCGGCAAGGTCATCCGCGAGATCTGCGAGAACACCGGCGCCAAGATCGACATCGACGATGACGGCACCATCAAGGTGGCCTCGACCGATTCCGACGCTGGCCAGCGCGCCATCGACTGGATCCGCGGCATCGTCGCCGAGCCCGAAATCGGCGTGATCTACACCGGCAAGGTCGTCAAGGTCGTCGATTTCGGCGCCTTCGTGAACTTCCTGGGCAGCCGCGACGGACTGGTCCACATCTCGGAACTGAGCCGCGAGCGGGTCGCCAAGACCGCCGACATCCTGAATGTCGGCGACGCGGTCAAGGTCAAGGTCATCGGCTTCGACGACCGCGGCAAGGTCAAGCTGTCGATGAAGTGCGTCGACCAGGCCACCGGTGAGGACATCACCGCCCAGGTCGAGGCCGAAAAGGCCGAACGCAAGGAACAGTACGAGAAGAAGAAGCGCTCGCGCGACGATCATTCCGAGGACTGATCGCCAACAGGGCCAATTCAGGACGCGGGCTGCCGAAAGGCAGCCCGCTTTCTTTTGTTGGGTTGGCTTATATCTGCGCGTCGGTAATCTGGTTCATTCCATCTGCCGTCACCCCCG
>NZ_CACVCE010000021.1:0-41715 GCF_902729445.1 Magnetospirillum sp. LM-5
TAGCATGGACCCCCGGATCAAGTCCGGGGGTGACGGCAGAGAGTATGAACCAGATTAAAGGCTCGATGGTCTAACCCGCCACGCCTTGTCGATCCAGCCGAACCGCCGGGGCGGCGCCGTCAGGCGCCACCCCGCTCGCGGTTGCACCAATCGACCGCCAATTCGATGATGGAGTGGGCGACCGGGACAAGATCAGCCAAACGATAGCGTTCGTCACGGCCATGCGCGTTCTCACCGCCGCCTGGCCCGTACAGGCACACCTCGCCGCCATCCACGAACGCCATATCGGAATAGCCGGTGATTGAAACCAGGCGGGTCTCGTTCCCGGTCACCCGTTCGGTGATCGGCTTCAGGCGGCTAATCAGCTCGCCGTTGGGATCGCCGCAATAGGGTTCGCGAATGACGGCACCGGGCGCGACCTCCAGCATCGGCGAAACTCTTGCCGCCAACGCCGTGATCTCGGCCAGAACGGCGGCGCTGGTCCATGGCGGCGCGAAGCCGATCATCAATTCGGCGCGCGCCTGTGCGGGCACCGCCCCACACCATGCCCCCCCGGTGATCCGGCCGATATTCAGATAGCTGTTGCTCGCCAGGCCTGGAAACGGCGGTGCCGACGCAAGACGCCCGTTGACGAAGGCCCGGGTCTCGACCAGCAGATCGACCAGAGCGTCGAACGGATTGCCCAACCGGGCAACGTTGCCTGCGGCGCCCGGCGTTCCGGTCGCCGTCACCGTCACCGCCGCCTGGCCAAGATGGGCGTGGATGATGCGGTTTGGCCAGGTGCCGTCAATGATCACCGTGCCGTCCGCGACATGGCCGGCGGCCCCCACCGCCTTGCTCCCGGCGGCACTGGTCTCCTCGCCGTCCACCACCTGCAGGACGAGGTCCCCGCCCAGTTCAAGTCCAAGAGACGAGATCGCCTCGGCGACGAGAATCATCACCACCAGACCGGCGCGATCGTCCTGGGCACCGCGGCCCCACAGCCAGCCGTCCTGTTCGACGGCCGCATAGGGGGGAAACCGCCAGCTTTGCGGCTCATCGACCGGGACGACGTCCGTGTGAGCATTGAGGGCGAGCGAGCGGTGCCGATCCGGCGACCGCCCCCGCAGCCGCGCCACCACGGCCATCGGCGGCGCCTGCGGGTCGGCCCCGGGAATGCGTTCGACCCGCAGGCCCAGCCGCTCCAGTTCCTGTTCCATCAAGGTCATGGCCGACCGACCGTCGCCGGGACAGCGGACCAGCGCCCGCAGAAGCTCGACGGCGGCCGATTGGCGTTGGCTTAGAAAGGATGCCGGCATGTTCCCTCTCTCGAATTTCGGACCTGGCGGCCTGCCCGCCGCCCTGCCCGACGGTGGGAACCGCGCGAACCTTAGACGTGTTCGACCCGGCCCGTCCACCGTCGCGTCGCCGCCCCCCTGCGCCGGCGCTAGACAGGGCGGGGCATAACGCGTATCTGGTCGATCACGGATCGCAATGGCAATGGTGACGGAACGTGGCGACCATAGTCTTGACGGGAGCCACCGGCTTCATTGGCGCCTCGCTGGTCCGGCAACTCGCCGGGCGGCACGACGTGTGGGCGCTGGCAAGGCGGCCGGGGCCGGCCGGAATCCACTGGGTCAAGGCCGATTTGGGACACCGCGTCCCCCTGCCGGTCGAGGCCCTGCCCGCCACGGTCGACGCCGTCGTTCACCTGGCCCAATCCGCACGGTATCGCCAGTTCCCGGACGGGGCGGCGGACATTTTCGCCGTCAACGTCGATGCGACGGCGCGATTGCTGGATTACGCGGTGTCCGCCAAGGCCCGGGCCTTCATCCTGACCTCGACCGGCACCGCCCGGCAGGTGCCGACGGACGGCGTGGCTCCGGCCCCGCCGCCGGGTTTCTACGCCGCCTCGAAGCTGGCCGCCGAAGCGGTGGCCGCGCCCTACGCCGACTTGCTGCGCATCGCCATCCTTCGGCTGTGGACGCCCTATGGACCCGGCCAGATCGACCGGATGATCCCCGGTATCGCCGATCGGGTGCGCCGAGGCGAGGCGGTCAGCCTGGATGGCGACGACGGAATCGTCTTCACGCCGACCTATATCGACGACGTGGTCGATTGCCTCGAGGCCGCGATCATGTCCCCCGACTGGCACGGAATCATCGATGTCGGCGGCAATCGCGCGGTTTCCATTCGCGAGTTGGCCGAGCTGATCGGGGCGAATGTCGGGCACCCCCCTCACTTTGCCTGGACCGGTCGCCAGCCGGCGCTGCCGCTGATACCAGACCTGACCCGGCTCCGGCAACTGGTCGACACCGACCGCTTCGTGACTCTGGCCGACGGGTTGCGCCGGATTCTGACTCCGCCGGAATAGCGCCGGGATTGATACCTTGACGCCCGGACGACCTTGTTCCTAAGCTCGCCGTCGCCCCAACCCAACCGGAACCGAGCCTTGTCAACCCAGACCGCGCAATATCCCAAAATCCCCTTGTTCCAGCATGACCTTGGCGCGCCTGAGCTTGAGATGCTGGCGGAGGTCCTGGGCCAGCGCATCCTGACGACGGGGGCCTATACCGAACGGGTCGAGGCGCTGCTAGCGGACTATCTGGGCGTCAAACACGCCCTGTGTGTCACCAGTTGCACCGGGGCGCTTCATTTGTCACTGCTGGGCCTGGGCATCGGGCCGGGTGACGAGGTCATCACCACGCCGATGACCTTCATCGCCACCGCCACCGCCATCATGGAAGCCGGTGCGAAGCCGGTGTTCGTTGACGTCGAACCCGAGACCGGCAATATCGACCCTGCCAAAATCGAGGCCGCGATCACCGAACGAACCCGCGCCATCATGCCGGTCCATCTTTACGGCCTGATGGCCGACATGCAAAGGCTGCGGACAATCGCCGATCGCCATCGGCTGTCCATCGTCGAGGATGCCGCCCATTGCGTCGAAGGGCGCCGTGACGGGATTCGCCCCGGTGGGCTGGGAGAAACGGCCTGCTTCAGCTTCTATGCCACCAAGAACCTTACCTGCGGCGAGGGCGGCGCAATCGTCACCAACGATACCGCCCTTTACCAGCGGCTCAAACTGCTGCGCGTTCACGGCATGGACAAGACCGCCAACGATAGGGCGCGCGAAGGTTATACCCATTGGGACATGCCGGTGTTCGGGTGGAAATACAACATGAGCAATATCGACGCCGCACTGCTGGTACCGCAGTTCGCGCGCCTGCCGGCCACGCTGGCTCGTCGGCAGGCCTTGGCCGAGCGTTATGTCGACCGACTGACCCGCCTCGCTGATGTCGATATCCCGGCCCAGGTCGCCGGAACCCCGGACACCTGCATTCATGCTCACCACCTGTTTCCGATCTGGACCGAGCGTCGCGATGCCGTCATCGCCGCCTTGCAGCACCGCAATGTCGAGGTCGTGGTCAATTACCGAGCCATCCATCTTCTGACCTATCTTCAAGACACGCTGGGCCACCGACCGGGCGACTTTCCGGTAGCCGAGGCATTGGGCCGGCGCACCTTGTCCCTGCCGTTCTACCCGTCCATGCCGCCCGAGGATGTCGACGCGGTTGTCGGCAGGCTCGAAGAAGCTCTGGCCGAGGCGCGGTAGCCCGACCTTATGGCCGGCAGGCACTTGCCCCCATGGCGCGAGTTGGATAGGGTCCCGGCCTAGGCTTGGTCAACCTCAGCCACGCCTTCTTTGCACGCCATACCATAAACGGGAAGACGCACCATGGTTTCCTATGAGCTGAAAAACAAGGACCTGCAGCAGGCGTTGCAAAACGGCATTTCACACGACCAACAGCAGCGTGCGATCGAGGATTCCTCCGGCGGATATTATTATTCCCCGGACCAAGAGTTCGACGACAAGCTGAAGGTGTGGGTCATCGAGGAGGCCTTGCGCCACCTTCGACCTGGCCGCGTCCTTGACCTGGGCTACATCAACGACATCTGGACCCGCGCCTTGCTGGCCGACTCGCGTGTCAGCTCCGTCGACATCGTCGAAGCCGCAGTCAGCCACGTCGATCGTGCCAACCAGGATCTGGCCCGAACCGAACGAGTCCGCGTCTTCCACACTTTGTTCGAGGACTTTCAGCCCGACACTCTTTACGACACCATCTTGATGTCGGGTGTCGTCAAACATGTTCCCGACGACGACGCTTTGGTCCGCAAGGCGATGACCTGGCTCGCACCGGGCGGCGTGGTGATCGCCTCGACTCCGAATTGTCGAGCGTTCCATCGCCGTCTTGGGACCTATATGGGCCTCGAACTGGCGCCGGACCGGCACAATAACCGTGACCAGAACGTCTTCAACGTCCACATCTACGACCGTTTCTCTTGGCGCGCCTTGTTCGTCCGAAACGGCTACCATGTGCGTGAGATTACCGGCGTCGGAATGAAGGTCCTGGGAACCGAGCAGCTCCGGTATCTGGGCGAGCGGTATGATATCGACCGGATCCTCGAAGGATTGCGCTGGATGGCCACCGAAATGCCCGACTACGCGTGGTACCTGGTCTTGGTCGCCGAGGCGGCTTGACTGTCCCGAGGCGGTGCGGACGATACGGCTGCTAGAGCGGATTTCGAACGATCTGGATTAGATTTCAATCCGCGACAAGCCCGCACGGCGATAGAGCGGCCCCGGCACGGGGCGCATCATGCAAAGCAGAGCAGGTTTCGATTGATCGAAATCTGCTCTATAGAGTCGCCGGCCAGGGCGACTGGCCCAGATAGGTTTCGTACCATGCCTGAAACATCACCAGCGCCCAGATGCGGAAGGCATGGTCGGCGGTCCCGCTTCGGTGTTCGGCAACCAGCCGGCCAACAACCGACGGGTCGAACAATCCGTGACGGTCCAACCCTGCGGGCGAGAGCATACGGTCGATCAACGGATCGAGCGGTCCGCGCAGCCAGACATGATTGGGCTGGATGAAGCCTTCCTTCGGGCGATCGAGAATCTCGGCCGGCAGGTAACGCTGCGCGGTCTTCTTCAGTATATATTTGAGCGTCCCGGCCTTGATCTTGAGCGTGCCGGGAATGGTGGCGGCAAGCTCGGTCAGCCGATAATCCAGAAACGGCGCACGAACCTCGACCGAATGTGCCATCGACAGGCGGTCGCAGAAGGCCAGGATCTCGCCCGGCAGCGACGTCGCGATATCGACATCAAGCATGCGGTTGAGGCCATCGGTCGCCCTGCTGGACCGAAACGCCTGGTGTAGCCACGCGACGGTATCGTGCTCCGCCACCACCCGCCCGGCTGGTGTCGCCAGCAATTCCGCCTTGAGGGGCGGGGGAAAGGCGCCAAAATTTGCTCGCATCTGCCAAGGCGTCATGCCAGCGAAACGGCGGACATAATCGGGCCGGTCGGCCAGGGGCGACAGGTCCACCGCCTCCAGCGGCGCTTCGGGGTTCAGGGCACGCTCGGCGGCCAACCTTTCCAGCGGCCAGACTAGGCGGTGATGACCATAGCTGGCGAACTGATCGTCAGCGCCGTCGCCGCTAAGCACGACCTTGACATGCTTTCGGACCAGGCCGGTCAGAAAATAGGTCGACACCACTCCCGCGAACGGCTGGTCGAAGAACCGAGCGACGTCCAGGGCGGCATCGGCCAGCTCACGGGCGTCCATGATGTATTCATGATGATCGGTTCCATATTTGGCGGCCAGGCGGCGCGCATAGAACAAATCTTGTTTGTCGGCCGGCTGATCCGCGTAACCCAGGGTGAAGGTGTGCAACTGCCCGCCGAAATGCCGGCGCACCATCGCGACGATGAGCGAGGAATCGACCCCTCCCGACAAATAGGCCCCCACCGGGACGTCGGAACGCATGCGCAGACGGGTGGCGTCAAGGAGCAGCTCCTCGACCCGGTCGCACAAGGCGTCCTCGTCCGGCCAGTCGGCCGGCGTGAAGTCAAGCGTCCAGTATCGTCTCGGCTGTGGCCTGTCGCCAGGGCTCCATTCCATGAGATGCCCCGGTGGCAACGCCTGAATGCCCTTCCAGATGGTGGCCGGCTCGGGGACATAGCGCAGCGACAGGTAATGCGACACCGCCGCCGGGTCGACGGCACGGTCCAGCTCGGGCCAAGACAACAGCGCTTTCATTTCCGAGGCGAAACCCAGCCGACCGCCCACCTGAGCCCAGTAAAGCGGCTTGACCCCCAGGCGATCGCGCACCAGCAACAAACGATGGCGGCGTTCATCCCACAGCGCGAACGAGAACATGCCGTTCAGCCGGTGGACCATGTCCGGCCCCAGTTCCTCGTAGAGATGCACCAGCACCTCGGTATCGGAGTGGGTGGCGAAGCGGTGGCGGGGTCGCAACTCCTCGATCAATTCCTTGTAATTGTAGATTTCGCCGTTGAAGACGACCCAGATCGAGCCGTCCTCGTTGGACATCGGCTGATGCCCGGTGCCGAGATCGATGATGGAAAGACGCCGATGCCCAAGCGTCATCTCGTTGCAGGGGCTGGTGTAATATCCATGGTCGTCCGGTCCGCGGTGCGCGAGAAGATCGCACATCGCCGCGATCCGCCGCGGATCCGGACCCCCGGAAAATCCGGCGATTCCACACATGGCTCGTCCTCACCCCCCCAATCGCGGTATCGCCGGGATTCCGTCGATGACGCTTTGAACCTGGGAGATGTCCTCCCACGACACGTCGGGAACGAATATCTCGTCCCAATAGCGCATCACCACCCCCCTCCGCATGGCCGGCTGTTCGACCACCTCGCCCAGGATGAAATGGCGTAGCGCCAGGGCGACGTCATTGAAGCCGAACAGGTGCCGCAGCCCGGTCGTCCCGGAGAAGCGCGGATTGATCTCGAAGCAGACCGGGCCGTCGGTGGTCAGCCGGAACTGGAAGTTGACTGGTCCGGCCGCGCCCAGGCTGGCCCCCCACCGGCGAACCGCCGCATCCAATGCCGGATCGGCCACCGGATAGGTCCGATAGGAGGTGCCGGAATTCAGCTCGCGCCACATCACCAGGGCGACCAACGGCACACCCGATCGGTCGCACAACACCGCGCCGGTATATTCGCCGTCTTCGGCTCCGACATAGTGTTGGGCAATGCCGTCGCCGCCCAGGGCCGCCGCCGCCGCCAAGGCCTCGGCCTCGCTGCAGACCGTGACCACCCCGCGCGATCCGTAGCCTCGCCGCGGCTTGATCACCAATCGTCCGTCCGACTCCGCGAACAATCGCCGCACACCCTCGACATCGTCGGCCAGCACGGTGGCCGGATGCGGAAAATTCGCGGTGGCAGACCACCGCGATGTCAGCCACTTGTCATGGCACAATTCGACCAGTTCGGCGTCGGCCACCAGGACCTGCGCCCCGGTGCGCTCCTCGATCGACCGGCGCAGACGGGCCAGGTGGACTGTCTCGGCATCGGCGGCCACCAGAACGACATCGATCCGCTCGTCGACCATGATGGCGCAGAAGGCATCAAGGAATTCAGGAGCCGAGGCCGCCGGCACCCGGTAACCGCGATCGACCCGGTAAAGCCCCGCCGCCGCCCCCAGCAGATCGACGCCAACGACCCACGACGCCAGCCCGGATACCGCCAGCGCCTTCAATATTCCTTGGCCGACATTGCCCCCCACCCCGGTGACGAGCACGCGCAGGCACCCCTCAGGGCTCCCTTTCCAGCAAGACGTCATGGTAGTGCTTCAGCCCTTCAGCCAGGGAAATTCTTTGTCGATGGTCCCAGTCCCGCCGCGCCTTGCCAAGGTCGAGCACGACCGATGGGGCAGATTCCTGCCCGCCGCGATCGACTACCGCGACGTTCCAGCGCGGCAGTCCGGCAATTGTCCTCGCCAGTTCAAGCATCGAGGTCGCGTTTCCGGAACCCAGGTTGTAAACACCCGTCGCGGTCGACGCTGCGGCATCGACCATCACTTCGGCCGCGTCATCGACATGCAGGAAATCCTGCGTCCGAGCACCGCCGGCCATCACCTCGATCGCCTGCCCCGCACGGGCGCGCTCGATGAAGAACGGAAGCACCGAACCGGCGTTTTGCCCCGGGCCGTAAAGCGATGACAGGCGCAAGGCGATCACCCCCGCGCCGTGCACGGACGCCTGCGCGACGATGTGCTCGCCAGCCAGCTTGGCGGCACCGTAAAGCGTATTGGGCCGGGGGGTCAGATCCTCGTGCAGGACCGGAGCCGCCCCCATGGGGTAGACCGAGATCGAGGAGGCGTAGACCAGACGACGAACGCCAAGCCTGCCGCAGGCCCGCAACAGTTCAAGGCATGGCGCGGTGTTGTCGGAAAAGACGTCCGGATCCGCCGCGGCATCCTTCCGGCCAGGAATCGCCGCAGCCAAATGAAAGACCCACTCGAACGATCCGTCGAGCTGATCCCATCCAGAGCGAAGGCCAAGGTCAAGAACCGGGCCGGCCACGTCACCCGGCCCCGGTGCTCGACGCGAAACCGCGACGATCTCGCAACCCGGCACCCGGCGCCGCAGGGCGGCAACCACGGCCCGGCCCAGAAAGCCACGAGCTCCGGTAACGAGAGCCCGCCGAATCACGTCATCAAGTCCGCTTCAGCATTCGCAGCGAACAGCGCAATGGCGTCAAGGTTATGCGGTCGCTTACTTTGCCAATCTGGGCAGGTCTGACAGAAGCCCGGTAATTTGTCCCATTGCTTGGTCGCATGTGCCACCAGGAACGGATAGACCTTGTTCTGCCACACGTCGAAAATCGACTCATTGTTCAGGTCACCGTGAACATGCTTGCCTTCCCAATCGTTGATGCAATAGGGAACGCGGCCATCCTCGTTAACATTGATGGAATCGAAGATCCAGGCGCAGGCATGACGCTTGGTCATATCGGCGTGTATTTCATCCGAAAGATAATTGATCCACGTCATCTTCGGCCTGACATAGATCTGGACCGGGTAATTGGACCAGTACGCCTTGAAGTCCTCGACCTCGTGCTGGTTGACATCCAACACGGCAAACTGCACGGAAATCTGAAGCCGCCCCTGCGACCGCTCGATGGCGCGGTGGATGTTGCGCATCAGAACATCAAAATTGCCGCCGATCCGAACCTTCTGCTCATAGGTTTCCTTGGTGGTGGCGTCGATGCCGATATAGATCTCGTCAAGACCGGCCTCCATTAGACGATCAAGAGTCTCGTCGTCCAGCAGGTTGCCGTTGGTGTTGATCGCCGCCCGCTTCAGCCCCTTCGCCTTGGCGTAACGAATGCGTTCGTAAAGGCCCAGCTTCCGCGACACCAAAGGCTCGCCGAAATAGCAGAACCACATCCGCACCCAGGGCGCCTTTTCCATCACTTCGTCAATGATCCGCTTGGCCAGGGCGTCGTCCATCTTTCCCCATTTGCGGGGATTGAACTGGCGTGCGCACATGACGCATTGCAGTTGACAGAACGACGAGGTTTCCAACAGGACCTGATTGGGGAAGTAACGCAGCCGCTGGTAGATTTCTTCCGGGCTTTTCGGCTCTTGGCTCCGGATGAAGTTCAAGTCTGTCGCATTGTAGGTGAGCGCATAGGATTCAAGATATTCCTGCTTCGCGATGGGCATGTCGCTCACCGGGGGCAGGGTGTCGGTCGGAGTGCCAGAGGCGCCAGGCTTCACGATCATCTTGTGCTTACCATGCTCAAGTGTTGAAAAGTGCATTGCGTGCCCAGTCGGGCGCGGCAGCGCTGCGAGGAATCTGGTCGAGACGGTGGGCATCGGACCCAACGACGAAACGAACCCCTTTTCTGCGGAGAGCTTCGACCAGGCTCATGTACGACTCCACGAACGGCGCACCGCCCAATCGCTCGGGACGGACGACGATGTCTCGGCAATGATACTCGAATGCGGTATCCGATGCGACTAGAGTCGCAGCCAGTTCATCAATCAAAGCCGACGGCAAGGAACCTGGACGAAGGGTTTCTACGTAGTGCCGCGCCAATTTCGGAAAAGCCACATAAATAAAAGGGTGAACAAGGACATGATACCGATGGCGCCTCAGCGCCTGGATAATCGACCTCGTGTCATTTTCGAGAAACTC
Source organism: Magnetospirillum sp. LM-5 (assembly GCF_902729445.1). NCBI lineage: Bacteria > Pseudomonadati > Pseudomonadota > Alphaproteobacteria > Rhodospirillales > Rhodospirillaceae > Magnetospirillum > Magnetospirillum sp. LM-5. The sequence continues at coordinate 10,000 of NZ_CACVCE010000021.1, forward strand.
TTCAGGGGATTGCGAGAAGTCGCCTGTCACCCATTCCAGTTGCTGATGACCCGGCGCCAGCGTCACGAAATCGACCAGACCGTCGATACCATCTCGCCACGAGCAGTTGCCGTCCTGGTCGAGCAGATCGATCTCGGCCCCGATCAACACCTTTGGCGGACGGGGTCCGTCATAGGACCCGACTTCGGCCCGTGCCTGGCGAAAGATGTCCAGATCAGTGTCGGGGTGCAGGTGGTTGACCACCCCCACTTCCCGCAGGCCGCACCGGAATGCGGCTTCCAGTACTGCCGGCACCGTCATCTCGTTCGCGGTGCATGGCGAACGCCGAAGATGAACATGGTAATCGGCAGCAAAGGTCATTTCCCATCCGCCTTCCCGGGCTTGCGCAGCAGATAGGGGCCGAGGGCCACCGCGTTCATGCCGGTGCCGAGAAAACAGCGTACGGCATCTTGGGGCGTCCGGACGATGGTGTCGCCACGCACGTTGAAGCTGGTGTTGAGCAGCACCGGCACGCCATTACGCCCCTGCATCTCCTTGAGCAGGCGATAGAGGTCGGCGTTCTGCTCGGGCGTGACTGTCTGCACCCGCGCCGAGCCGTCAACATGGGTAACCGACGGAATGACCTCGCGCTTATCAGGCAGCACCGACACCACCTGCAGCATGAACGGCGTTTCATGGGCGGGCGCGAAATAGGTCGCCACGTCTTCCAGCGGCACCACCGGCGCGAACGGGCGGAACATTTCGCGGAACTTGACCCGCCCGTTGACAATATCCTTGGTGTCGGCACGGGTCGGGTTGGCCAGGATCGAGCGATGGCCCAAAGCCCGCGGGCCGAACTCCATGCGCCCCTGATACCATCCAACGATGGCGTAGTCGGCCAGCAAAGTGGCGACAGCCGCCACCAAATCGTCAGGACGCTCGACATCGATATCGGGCGGCACCTCCTTCAGGGCGGCCTCGATCTCATCGATCTGGTGCTCGCTTCCCAGATAGGCCTGGGTCATCGGCCGCCGCCGGAAACCCGGCTGCACGTTCCTGCTGGCCAGCAGTGCCGCGCCAATGCTTAACCCGGCATCATTGGCCGCCGGCATCACGAAGACGTCGCGGAACGGGGTGTTGGCACGTATCTTGCCGTTCATACTGCAATTGAGCCCGACGCCACCGGCGACGCAGACATTATCGCAGCCGGTCAGGCCGTGGAGATGGCGCAACAGGTCATAGCAGCATTCCTCCAGCACCACTTGCGCGCTGCAGGCGATGTCGGCGTCACGCTCGGTCAGGGCGGCCTCGGCGGTGCGGGGCAGGCCGAATCGCTCGACGAAGGCGCCGGAATACCACAATCGCGGCGAACCGCTTTCGTCCATCAGCGGTTGGGTATGGAAGGTGAAATACCGCAGGTCAAGTTGCAGTTGGCCACCATGAACACGGCAAATTTGGCGGAACGCATCGGCAAAAGTCGGCTTGCCATACGGGGCCAAGCCCATGGTCTTACCTTCGTCGCAGGCGGCATGGAAGCCCAGGAACTGGGTCACTGCGCCGTAGAACAATCCCACCGAATGAGGATGAGGAACCTGGACCAGGGTCTCGATCCGGTCGCCGCGGCCGACACCCAGGGTGGTGGTCACCCAGTTGCCCATGCCGTCAACTGTGAAGATCGCACTTTCCGAAAATGGCGAGGTCAGAAAGGTCGAGGCCGCATGCGCCAAGTGATGGTCGGTCCGGAACAGCGCGACATTACCGATCTCGCGGCGCAAGACCTCCTCGACCCCGGACTGGGTGTGAAAGGATGGCTGCATCGCGCCCGGATAGGCCTGAGCGAGGAATTGGCGCTTGAAGTGGTTGGTGACGTCGACATCGTTGGCATAGGCGACACAGGTCAAATCGTCCCGCGTGATCCCGGCCTGATCCAGGCACCACCGGATGGCATCGTGGGGAAAGTCCGTGCTGTGCTTGCGGTGGTCGAAACGTTCCTGCTCCATCATCGCCAGCACTTCGCCATCATGGACGATGGCAGCACTGGTATCGTGCGAGCCGAAATGCACACCTAGGATCATGACGATCGCTTCCTAAAAAAAGACGGCACGCCGGACGAGCTGGTTAACTGGACGGCAGAACTTCGCCGGAAGATACGGACGTCTCTTCCTGGGTCAGGAAGTCGTCGTGTTCCCCCAGGCGCTCGGCACGGCGCCGCTCGGCATTCTTGACGACCCGCCAATAATTATGGGTCCACGACCGATATTTCCAGTCAGGGCAAGACGCGCACAACTCCATCTCACTGCCGCGATTGGCCAGATGCATCTGGCGGTAACGCTGGAATTCGGGCCCGTGCCAGATTTCGCGAATGGTCTGCACCGCGACATCGCCCATGCAGGTGTTGGCGGCGATGTCGTATCCGCAAACCATCACATTCCCGCGCGAATCGATGTTCAGGCGCTCGAAGATGAACGGGCACGGCGTCGTCTCGGTATCGAGATAGGGACTGGGGTCGGCCGACCGGTCGCCGGTCAAGCTCGTGTTGGCGCCCCAGGTCAGAAACTTTCGTTTGATGAAATTGTCGACTCCGACCTCGTTGACCCAGAAGGCCTCGACCTCGTCGATATCGATGCCCTTCTGGTTGACGCCCGAGGCGATGATCTTCGACGTACTGCCCAGCTCCGCCCGCAACGCCACCATTCTGCGCGCGTTCTCGACCAGGGTCTTCCACTTGAGTCCGCGCCGGACGATCTTGTAGTCCTCTTCCCGGCAAGCATCCACCGAGAACTCGATCATGTCGACGCCTGCGGCAAGGAGGGCACGGGAATTCTCGGCGGTGAACTTCGAGCCGTTGGTGATCAGGCCGATGCGACAACCGACCGACTTGGCATAGGCCAGCAGCTCGACGCCCTGCGGGTGCAGCATCGGCTCGCCCCCGCCGGAAATGCGCAGATAGGCGTTATAGGGGCCGGCCTCGTCCGCGATCTTGCGGAAGATCTCGGGCGGCATGTAAGGAACATCCTTATAATTCTTACGGATGTTTGAATTGGTGTAGGGGCAGTGCGGGCATTTTGCGTTACACGGATAGACGAACGAAAGCACCAGCATCATCGGGAACTCAACTGCCTCCGGACGCAACCCGTAGCTGACGGTCTCGCCTTCAGCAGTTTTTTCCATACTCTTCACCAACTACTCCCTGGCACAAGCGGGCGACACGGAGACGTAAGCGCAGGTCACCGATTGAAGGCCAGATAACACAGTCTCTTCGAGCAGGGCAACTCCAATTTATCGCCACCGCTATCGACTGGCCAAACGTCGTCGAAACTACGATGAAGCTGGTTCCGAAAGCGCCACAGGTGATATGGTCGCCTTGTCCGCGGCCCCGGCGCCGAAGGGTTCTCCCGCATTGCCGGGCGTTCTTGATATGAGGTAACCCCGTGAAGGTTCTGTTCGTCGCCCCCGACGTTTTCTTTAGCGAACCCCTCGGCATCATGCAACTGAGCGCCATCGTGAAGAAAGCTGGCCACCGCAGCCGCCTGGCGGTGCTGTCGAAGCACAATCTCACCACGATCCTGGACGAGTTCCAGCCGGACGTTGTGGCCTACAGCACCATGTCGCCACACGAAGCCAAGTTCGAGATCGCCGACCGCACGGTGTTGGCCTGGTGCGAACGGCGGGGACGGCGCGTGTTCCGCATCATGGGCGGCCCGCATCCCACCTATTTCCCGGCGGTCCTGCAGAAGATGAATCTGGACGCGATCTGCATCGGTGACGGCGACAACGCTATTCTGCGCGTGCTTGACCGTGTAGCCGCCGGCGAATCGGTCGACGGTATCCCCAACATCGCGACCCCAACGCACCCCACCCCGGAAAAGGAAATCGTCGAGGATCTCGACGATTTGCCATGGCTGGATCGCGACATCCTCTACGATGCCGACCCGGAACTGCAATTGGTCGGCATCCGGTCGGTGCAGACGATGCGCGGTTGCCCCCACAAATGCACCTATTGCTTCAACCACGCCTATAACCGCATGTTTAAGGGCGGCGGCCGCAAGATCATCCGGCGGCGCTCGGTCGACAGCGTGATCGCCGAACTGAAAAGCGTGGTCGCCAACTACCCGGTGGTTCGCTTCATCCGCTTCGGCGACGACGTGTTCGTCATTCGCGACGCCGACGAATGGCTGGAAGAATTCGCCGAGCGTTTCCCCCGCGAGATCGGCCTGCCGTTCTATTGCCTGATCCGCGCCAACGCGCTGGACGAGAAGGTGGCGCAATTGCTGGCCAAGGCCGGTTGCCGGTCGGTCGGCATGTCACTGGAATCCGGCGTACCCCGCGTCCGCAACGAGATTTTGAAGCGGAACATGCCCGACGAGGTGATGGAGAACGCCTTCCGCCTGTGCCGCAAGTACAAGCTGAACGCCTTCGCCAACACCATCCTGGCGGTCCCTGGGACCACCTTGGAGGAGGACTTCCAGTCCTGGCGCTTCGCCAAGCGCATGGACCCGGCCGCGCCGACCTTCGGGATCTTCTCGCCATACCCGGGCACGGAATTGACCGACTACGCCATCGAGCTTGGCGTGCTCGACAAGGATTACGACTTCAACATCGTTTCGGTCTCGACGGAATCGATGCTGAACAACTACACCCCGGCGGAAAAGCGGCAGCAGCTGCATCTTGCCTATCTCGGCGGGATATTCTGCCACCTTCCCGCGTCGTTCGAGCCCATCCTCAGGGCGGCTGTCAAATTGCCGCTGACACGATTCTACAATTTCATCGGATATGTGTTCGTGACCTGGATGCTGAGCACCAAGGTCTTCCCCGGCGCCCATCCGCGCAGTGCGAAAGCGATCCTGAAAAGCGTGCTGCGATCGGTCAGCTTCTTCCAGAACGCCGATAGCCGTCGCGAGGTGGCCGACCGGGTCAACATCGCCAGCCAGGATGCCAAGGAGATCGCCCCCTAGGGTCAAACATGCCTCGGGTCGACGGTTCTGGACGACCCAGGTGATGCGGCAGGGACCGACATGCCGCCACTGCGGCATGGAATCTGGTGTCCATTAATAGACGTCTACGACGTCACCGTGATAGACGTAGACTCGATCGGAAAGATTGAGGAAGCCCAGATCGCCATAGAAATAATCCAGGGCGTCGACATAGCTGGACATGAACAACCATAGCCCCAGGCCAAGTCCAGCTAAGCTTGCCAGTGTTCCTATTCGTGGCGAGGCCTCTGCCACCCGGGCCAATAGCAGCCCCGTCCCAAAGATCAGGAAAATCATCGCCGGGGCGCCAAAGCCGGCATAGAAATAGGCATTCCCGGCAAACGTAATCGGCAGAAACCCGGCGATCAGGCACATGGCCGTGGTCGCCAGCAGCCACAGGCGATGGCGCGTCAGCAACAGACCGGGGACACCCAGCGTCACCACCAGGGCGTTGCCATGCCACAGGCTGAGCGCCGAGCGGGGAATTTGGCCGGTCAGGTAGGTGAACCCCGGAAAATGCAGGAACTGTCGTGTCGAGACGTCCTCGCCCCGCAAGGCGTGCAAGAGGGTCGCCAGGCTTTCCTTCAACACCGCACCATAGCTGAAGGTCTGAAGCAGCGAGCGCAGGCGATAGAAATCCAGCAACTGGCCCTGAATCAGAACCGCCGGAGGAATCATCGCCAGGATGGCCGCCACCCCCAGCCAATTGGTCTCCCGCCAGCGGAACGTCGCCCGAATCAGGATGAAGATCAGCAAATAGACCGCGCCACCCGAACAATTCAGGCCGATAAACCAGAAGGGAAGGGCGAAAAAGGCCTGGCGCGCCGGCCTGAATTTCCTGACGTGGCACTCGTAGAAATACATCCCGACCAGGAAGTAGACCAAGGCGCCGTACTGCACCTTCATCGACTGGAACATCAAGGTGAACAAGGGCCAGGCCGCGACCAGCGTCGCCGAACCGAGTGCGGCCAGGTGGTTTTCGAACCACACCTGCGCCAGACGGTATGTGGCGGCGATCGCGGTGATCCACAAAGCGGCATTGACGGCGATATAGAGGATCCGAATGGGAACCTGGCCGAACGTCGCCCTGGCCCACAGGCTGGCCAGATAGGACGACGAAAAATAACGGTCGGCGGTAAATTGCGAGACGTAAGTGCCAACTTGGCTTGGCTGACGGCTCAGATCGCGGACCAGGACATGCGCGTTGACGAACAGGTCCAGCTTTTCGACCATGACCGGCACCAGTCCAGTTTCGGTGACGAAGGCATCTTCGATGCCGCCCCCGTAATAAAGGCTCTCGTCGGAGAAATAGGGCATCGAATTCAGGGTTTCGTTGTCCCTGCCGACATTGCTGACGAAAGCCCACACCATCACCACGGCCAGGATCGCCGAAAACAAGGTACGATGCATGGTGGCGGTGGCCATCATGGACCTCCCTCCCGCACCGATTCCGGCTTGGCGTGATAAACCAGACGGCAGCGGGAATTGTTGAAGCTCAGATAGACCGCTTGAGGGTATGGCTCGAAGCCCTTCACCTCGGCGCCAAGCAGGAATTCCGGTTTATGCCCGGGCCTTGCGCGGAATCGCAGCTCGACCACCTCGGAGGTCGCCGTCAGCCGCATCGGCAGGCGTTGATAGGAATACATGCCCTCAGCCTTCGCCGGGGTCAATTCACCCCCGTTGATCGAAATGTCGAACCCGTCGAGGTCACGCCCCTGCACCAACACCATCCCCTGCAGCGAACCGCATTCGCGCTGATGAGCGGCGAAATTCACCAAATCGAATCGGAACAGCCTGACCTCGCCGGGAGGAAGGGGCGTCATCGTCATCAAATTGTTCAGCCGCTTCATTTCCGGTAGCGGCATGTCGAACGACACCAAGGTCGTCGCCGCCAGGAAAGCCAGGGCCGCACGCCGCACCCACATCGTCCGGCTCAGCGCTACGACCACCGTGAAGATCGCCAGCCCGTAGGCCACGTTGAGCAGATTGCGGGTGAGAAGCAGCGCCAACGCCGCCACCACAGCGCCACCGGCCATCCAGGCGGCGGTCGGGTACTCGGCGGCAAGGTCACGTCCAAGCAGGGCGACAAGCCTACGCAAACGAGCAGAGGGGGATCGAACCACGGTATGCCGAAAGACCATCAACGTCTCAAAGCGCGGCCGACGACCAGCCGGAGGCGCACACCATTGGAGGGAAACGGGACTGCCGGCCGACGATGCCAAAATCTGCCGACCGAGACAAGGCCCTTGCACAAGGGGCGGCGATGCACCCGGCCGGGCCGCCGCGGCTGCCGAGACTATTGCTGTCCTCCGCCGCTCAGGCTAAATCAGTGTGCCGAGCGCTAAGGAGAAGGACATGCCGGATTTTGCCGACACTGGAAAGCAGGTTGCAGTGGTTGGCTGCGGCTATTGGGGGCGCAATCTCGTCCGCAATTTCGCCCAATTGGGCGCCCTGGCCGCAGTCTGCGATGCCAATCGCACCGCCGCAGCCGCCAAGGGGGCCGAATTCGGCGTGCCAGCCCTGACCTTCGCCGAGATCCTGGCCAACCCGAGCATCACCGGGATCATCATCGCCACCCCGGCGGAAACCCATGCCGCGCTCGTGCGCGAGGCGCTCTCGGCGGACAAGCACGTGTTCGTCGAAAAGCCGCTGGCCCTGGATGTCGAGGCCGCTGCCCGACTTTGCGAATTGGCCGAAGAACGCGGCCTGATCCTGATGGTCGGCCATCTGATGCGCTACCACCCGGCGTTTCGCGCGCTGCAGGGACTGTGTGACAGCGGACAACTGGGCCGTATTCAGTACATCTATTCCCACCGCCTCAACCTCGGAAAAATCCGCACCGAAGAAAACAGCCTGTGGAGCTTCGCTCCGCATGACATCTCGATGATCCTGGCCCTGATGGGCGGCAAGGTCTCGGAAGTCGAAGCGGTCGGCCATTGCTATCTGCACCGGACCATTGCCGACGTCACCACCACCCATATCACCTTCGAGAACGGACAGGCCGCGCATGTATTCGTCTCATGGCTCAATCCGTTCAAGGAGCAGCGCCTGGTCGTGGTCGGCGACCGCGGGATGGCCGTCCTTGAAGACACCTTGCCATGGGCGTCGAAGCTGCGGCTGTATCCCCACCAAGTCGAGTGGCAGAACGGTATCCCCGAAGCGAGCAAGGCCGAGGCCGTCGAACTGCCAGTGGAACCGGGCGAGCCGCTGGCCTTGGAATGCGGTCATTTCCTCGAATGCATCGCCGGATCAAAGCAGCCCCTGACCGACGGCCGCGAAGGCCTGGCGGTCCTCCGGGTTCTCGACTTCGCGCAGAAATCGATGGAATCGGGCAAGCGGATCGTTGTGACCGCCCCGTCCCCGCCCAGCGAAGCCAAAGCCTACTTCTCCCACGAGACGGCGGTGGTCGACCAGCCCTGCACCATTGGCGCGGGCACCAAGATCTGGCATTTCAGCCACGTCCTCAAGGGCTCGACCATCGGCCAGGGATGCAATGTCGGCCAGAACGTGGTGATCGGCCCCGACGTCACCATCGGCGACCGCTGCAAGATTCAAAACAATGTGAGCGTCTACACCGGCGTCACCCTGGAAGACGGGGTGTTCTGCGGCCCCAGCATGGTCTTCACGAATGTCATGAACCCGCGGGCCGAAATCGAGCGCAAGCACGAATACCGGCCGACTTTGGTCAAGCGCGGAGCCAGCATCGGCGCCAACGCTACCATCGTGTGCGGTCACACCGTCGGACGCCATGCCTTCGTCGGCGCCGGGGCGGTGGTGACCCGCGACGTGTCGGATTTTGCCGTGGTGGCCGGCAATCCGGCGCGCCGGATCGGTTGGATCTGCCGCTGCGGCGAGCGCTTGCCAGGCGGCGACGACTGGACCCACGCGGTCTGTCCGAGCTGCGACACCCATTACCGCCAGGAACGCGGTATCGTCGAGGAGATCGCATTATGACGGCCATCGTTGGGGGCGGCGTACCGCTCCTGGACCTGAAAGCCCAGTTCCGTTCCATCGAAGACGAGGTGCGAGCCGCGGTTGATCGGGTGCTGACCTCGCAGCATTTCATCATGGGCCCAGAGGTCGAGGCCCTGGAACGCGAAGTCGCCGAATATTCCGGCTGCGCCCACGGCATCGGTGTCTCGAGCGGAACCGACGCCCTGCTGGTGGCGCTGATGGCCATCGACCTCAAGCCCGGCGACGAGGTCATCACCTCGCCCTACACCTTCTTCGCCACCGCCGGCGCCATCTCCCGCCTTGGCGCTCGGCCGGTCTTCGTCGACATCGATCCCGCCAGCTACAACATCGATCCGGCGCGCATCGAGGCCGCAGTGACCTCGCGGACCCGCGCCATCATCCCTGTGCACCTGTTCGGCCAATGCGCCGATATGGACGCCATCGACGCCATTGCCCGACGCCACAGTCTGGCGGTGATCGAGGACGCTGCCCAGGCGATTGGAGCGGAATGGAACGGGCGGCGGGCCGGAAGCATGGGACGGGCCGGATGCCTGTCCTTCTTTCCGTCGAAGAATCTCGGCGCCATGGGCGACGGCGGTATGGTGGTGACCAACGATGACGCTTTGGCCGAACGCATTCGCGTGTTGCGCGTTCACGGTTCGAAGCCGAAATACCACCACAAAATAGTGGGCGGGAATTTCCGTCTCGACGCGATCCAGGCCGCCGTTTTGCGGGTAAAGCTGCGCCACCTCGATTCGTGGACGGCCGGCCGCCAGCGCAACGCCGATGCCTATCGCCGCAAACTCGGTCACCTGCGGCCGGAAACCGCGTTCCTGCCCGAGCCGGGACCGTGGCGGCACGTTTACAACCAGTTCGTCATCCGGGTCCCCGAGCGCGACCGCCTGCTCGAATCGTTGCGCAAGGTGGGAATCGGCTGCGAGGTCTATTACCCGGTTCCCCTGCATCGCCAGGAATGCTTCGCTGACCTGGGCTATGGAGAAAGCTCGATGCCGCATTCCGAGGCGGCCGCCCGCGAGACGCTGGCGCTCCCCATCTATCCGGAATTGACCGAGCTGCAAATGGACGCCGTGGTGGCGGCAGTCGCCGATCACCTCCGCTGATGCGCATCCTGCACCTCCCCGCGGATGTCGCCGGCATGCCGGCCGGATTGGCCGAGGGAGAAAGGCGGCTGGGCCACGACTCGCGCATCCTGACTCTGACCAGGCCCAAATTCGGATTCCCGACTGAATACTGCCTCGATCTGGACCAACGCTCGCGCGTCGGGCGTTTGTTCACCTACGCAGCGACGCTCACGAGGATTTGTCGCTCCTTCGACGTCTACAATTTCAATTTCGGCAGTTCGCTCCTGCATTTTCCTGACCGCGGGCTCTATTATCGGGACTTGCCGCTCTACCGATCAGGCGCCAAACGGGTGTTCACCTGGCAGGGCTGCGACGCGCGCCAGCGGGACACCACCGTCGCCAGAATCGCCGAGCGCCAAGGCGAGTCGGCGGTGAGCTCATGCATTGACCCCCGCTGTGGCGGCGGACGGTGCGGGCCGCGCCAGGACGATATTCGCCGCCGATCCATCGCCGCCGCCGCCCGCCACGCCGACCATATGTTCGCGGTCAATCCCGACTTGTTGATGGTCCTGCCGCCGGGCGCCAGCAGCTTCCTGCCCTATGCGGTCGCCGATTACCACGCCATCACCCCCAAGGAAGGGCCGTTCTGCCCGAACGACACCGTCCATATCGTGCACGCCCCCACCGATCGGATCTGCAAGGGAACGGACCACATTTTGTCGGCCATCGCCACGCTGAGGGAAGAGATGGGCGACCGACTGCGCTTCACCCTGGTCTCGGGGGTAACCTATCGGGAAGCCCGCCGGATTTATGCGACGGCCGACATCTTCATCGACCAGATGCTGACCGGATGGTACGGCGGCGTGTCTGTCGAAGTCATGCGCATGGGGATTCCGGTCGTCGCCTTCATCAATCCCGAGCATCTCGCCCTGACGCCGCCCGCTTTCGCCGACGAGTTGCCGGTGGTCGCCACCGGGCCAGCCGGACTGACCGCAAAATTACGTCAGTTGATCGCCGACCGCGACGGACTGTCCGAGCTGGGAGCGCGCGGCATGGCGTTCGCTGAACGCTGGCATGAACCGTCGCGGGTGGCGAGCCACCTGCTGGCGACGATTGATTCCCGCTGGGGCACCCGCCTATGGTAGGCATCTCCGCGTTCGTCCCAGGACCGAAGCCCCTGCAGATCGTCACCATCCTCGGCACGCGTCCGCAACTAGTCAAGGCCAAGGCGGTCAGCGCGGTGATAGCGGCGACACCAGGGGTGGAAGAGCGGATCATCCATACCGGCCAGCACTTCGACCCCCAAATGTCCGACACGTTCATCGACGAGTTGGGCCTGCCACAGCCCGTCGCCAACCTTGGCATCCACGGCGGCGGGCATGGCGCGATGACCGGGCGGATGATGGTGGCACTGGAGCCGATCCTGGCCGATTCGCGCGCTGACGTCGCCCTGGTCTACGGCGACACCAACTCGGCGCTGGCCGGCGCCCTGGTGGCGGCCAAGCTGGGCCTGCCGCTCGTCCATGTCGAAGCCGGCCTGCGCTCGTTCAACCGCGCCATGCCCGAGGAAGTCAACCGGGTGCTGATCGACCATCTGTCGACCTTGCTGTTCTGCCCGACCCTGCGCTCGGTCGCCAACCTGGCAGACGAGGGCATCGTCGATGGCGTCATCCATGTGGGCGACGTGATGTACGATGTCGCCCTGGCCATGTCCTCACGCGCTCAGGCCGAGTCCACGATCCTCGCCCGACTGGCGCTCGAACCTGGACACTACGCCGTGGCCACTCTTCATCGGGCCGAGGGCACGTCCAGCGCCGAAAAGCTTTCGCAAGCCCTGGACTTCCTGCGTGACCGGGCCCGCGTCATGCCGGTGGTGTTACCGCTTCACCCGCGCACCCGCCAGACCTGCGAGCTTTTCGGGTTGGGGCTTGACGACCTGACCGTCTGCGAGCCGCTGGGCTATCTCGACATGACGCGCCTGGTGTCATCGTCCGCCCTGGTCATGACCGATTCCGGCGGCCTACAAAAGGAGGCCTATTTCCATCGCGTCCCGTGCGTCACCTTGCGTGACGAAACCGAATGGCCCGAAACCATTGAATGTGGATGGAATCGCCTATGGAAGGCACCGGACTACCAAACGCGTCGAGACATCGACGATTTCGGTGATGGCCGGGCCGCGAACCGGATCATCCAGGCCATTCTCGACCGCTTCACCACCTCGGATCACGGTTAGGACGGCGAAGAGAATGATGCCATGATCCGCCGAATCTGCCTGCTGTCCTTCTCGCCCATTCCCGATGACGCCCGCGTCCGTCGGCACGGCGACGCCTTGGCGGCGGCCGGATATCAGGTGACCGCCATCGGTCTGCCCGGCGGACGGGCCACCCCCCCCGCATGGGCCGTGCACGACATCACTTTGCCACCACCAGAAGGCCGGCTGCGCCCGCTGTACCGTGCCTTGCGCCTCGGCGCCATGGCGGCCTGCCGTGTCGTGCCCGCCCTTTCCCGACAAATCTATTGGCGACAAACCCTGCACCAGGCGATGTACCGGGTCGCTTCGATCAGGCCGGCGGATCTGGTGATTGCCAATGACTGGCTGACATTGCCGATCGCTGCGCGCCTGGCCGCCGATTGGAAGGTGCCATACGTCTATGACAGCCACGAATTCGCGATCGAGGAAGGTGCCGACCGACCGGGCTGGATGATGCTGGTCTCCCCCTATGTCAGCGCCATCGAGGCACGACACATCGCGCGCGCGGACGCGGTGGTGACGGTCGGCGACGGCATTGCCGACCTGTTGCAACGAAACCATTGCCTGAAGGAACGCCCCACGGTGGTCCGCAACACCGTGCCCCGAGCCCTACAGCCGTTTCGCCCCTGCGGAACCACGATCGAAGTGCTGTATCAGGGCCTGCTGCGCGACGATCGCGGCCTCACGGCCCTCATCGACAGCGTGCCGCTGTGGCGGCAAGAATTCAGCCTGCGCATCCGCGGACCCGGAGATGCGACGGTCTTGCACGCACTGAAGGCACGGGCGGCGGCTTCGGCTGCTGGCCCACGAATCCACTTCGACCCGCCGGTCAGCCCCTTGGAAATGGTCGCCGCTGCCAACTCCTCGGATATAGGCATCCACCCCATTCCGACCACTTCAAACCAGACCCGCTTTTGCCTGCCCAACAAATTCTTCGAATATCTCCAGGCTGGGCTGGCGCTGTGCGTGACCGACTCGGCCGAAATGAGCACACTGCTCCACCGCCATGACCTTGGCGCGGTGATCGCCGCCTCGACGCCCGACGCAATCGCCGCGGCGGTGAATTCGTTTGACCGGAACCGTGTCGACGCTTGCAAGAAAAACGCGCTGGCCGCTGCCGAAAGCTTGTGCTGGGAGTCCGAACAGGTTCGCCTGACCGACGCGGTCGATCGCGTGCTGAAGGGAGAATAGGCCTATGTGCGGAATTTGGGCCTCCGTCGGCCTCACCGTCAGCCGTGCGGTCATTGACGCCGTCGCCCATCGCGGCCCGGACGGCGAGGGCTGGCGCGAGGCGATCACCCCAGCCGGCCAACTGGTGCTGGGACACCGCCGACTGGCCATCGTCGACCTCTCGCTTGATGGCGCCCAGCCGATGACCTCGAGCGATGGCCGATATACCGTGGTCTATAATGGCGAGATCTACAATCACCCCGAGCTGCGGCTCGAGTTGGCGGCGGCGGGGCACCGCTTCAACACCTGCTCGGATACCGAGGTGCTGATCGCCGCCTATGCGCAATGGGGCGAATCCTGCCTGAACCGCTTTAACGGCATGTTCGCATTCGTCTTATGGGACAGCGCCGAACACCGTCTTTTCCTGGCCCGCGACCGCTTCGGCGTCAAGCCCTTGTATCTCTGGCAATCGCCCGACGGCGGGCTGGCGGTAGCGTCCGAGATCAAGCAATTCCTGGCTTTGCCCGGCTTCGCCACCCGACTGGACCATGTCGCCGCCTACGACTTCCTCACCTGGGGGGTGTTCGACCATTCAGCCAGGACCATGTTTGCCGGCGTCAGTCAGCTGCGCGGCGGCGAATGCGCCACCGTCAGCCTAGCGTCGTCCCCCCCCGCATTGCAGGTACGGCGCTGGTACAGCCTGCCGCGAGCCGGCACCCTGCGCCTTGGCCCGGAAACGGCCATCGAGCGCTTCGCCGAACTGATCGATGATTCCGTGGCCTTGCGTCTGCGCTCGGACGTGCCGGTCGGGGCGTGTCTGTCCGGCGGCTTGGATTCCAGCGCCATCGTCTGCCTGGCCGCCAACAGAACAGCCTCGCCCATCGTCACCGTCAGCGCCCGCTATGACGGCCAGGCCATCGACGAAGGCCGCTTCATTGACATCGTCAACGCGGCGGTCCCGACCCGTCCGATCGCCGTTCACCCCGACGGCACTGCGCTGTCGCACTTACTGGATCGACTGGCCTTCCACCAAGACGGCCCGTTCTCCAGCACCAGCGTATTCGCGCAATGGTGCGTATTCGCCGCCGCACGCCGCGAGGGCGTGCCGGTGATGTTGGACGGCCAGGGCGCCGACGAACAATTGGCCGGCTATCATCCGGCCTTCACCGCCTATCATTCCGGACTGCTGCGACACGGCCGGATGCGGACGCTGGTGGCCGAACTGGCGGCGCAGCGTCGGCGCCACGGCGTTACCGCCGCCTGGCAGGCCGCCGTGCTCGCGCGTGCGCTGTTGCCCGACGTCGGCCGGCGGGCGTTGCGCCGGCTGCGCGGGCTTGGTCGGCCTGACTGGCTGCGTGGCGAGGCCTGCCGCTCAAGCCATGATCCGTTGCCGGCGACCGTCGGCCTCGAAACCCTGATCGAAAGTCAGATGCAGGAAACCAGCCTGCCTATGCTGCTGCATTACGAGGACCGCAACAGCATGGCGCACGGCATCGAATCGCGGTTACCGTTCCTCGATTACCGGCTGGTCGAACTGGCCGTCGGCCTGGGGGAACGCCATAAGATCGTCGATGGCGAGACCAAATGGCTTCTGCGCCGCGCCATGCAGAACATCCTGCCGCCGGCCATTCGCGACCGCCAGGACAAAATCGGCTTCGCCACCCCGGAAAAGTCCTGGCTGGCCGGGCCATCGCGGGCAATCGTGGAGACGATGATTGCCGAAGCAAGCTCCCGATTCCCCGACCTTTTCCGCCCGGCGGAACTGGCCCATCTGAAGGACGAGGTCCTGTCCGGGCGGCGACCGTTCGACTTCACCCTGTGGCGCATCGTCAGTTTCGCCGCCTGGGGCCGAGCCTTTGGAGTGACCGGATGATCACCGTCGTTTCCGTCGTGCCGACGGCGCTGGAAAAGGACAGTCGGTCGCTGAAGATCGCGGCGTCGTTGGCACGACTCGGCTATCGATCGATCGCGGTCGAAAGCCTGCCGTCGCGACAGCCCGAGCGCTTGCCCGTCGCGGTGGTTCCCCTGGGCGGCCGGCCAGCCGATCATGGCCGGGCAGGCTCGGCCGTCTCGACCGAAGGCGGTGGCGGACCTCTGGTGTGGTTGCGCGCCCGCCTGCCCCGCCTCGTCGCCGAAATCATGCATCTGGCGATCATGCTTGGCGGATATTTCGTCGTGCGGCCGCTGCAAGGCCTGGCACGGGCGCCGCGCGGCGAGCTTTATTACCTGCACGAATACCGTATGTTTCCGCTGGTTCGCCTCCTCCAGATCCTGCGACCGGCACCGATCATTTACGACGCCCACGATTTCTATCCCGAGGTATGGCGAGCCCGCGAACTTTCCACCTTCTGGCGGCGATGTTTCCTGCCGCTGCTGTCGTCATGGGAGGGATGGGTCGCCCGCCGCGCCGATCGGGTGGTGATGGTCGGAAGCGGCGTGGCCGACCTGTTCGAGGCGACCTACGGCGTCCGCCCGGAAATCCTCCGCAACGCCCACGATAGTCGACTGGAACGGGCTCCGGCGCGATCACTGCGAGAGATGGTCGGACTGGACGACAGCTCCTTGCTTCTGGTGACCGTTGGAAACCGCAAACCCGGGCAGGCGGTCGACGAAGCGATCGAGGCCTTGAATCGGCTTCCGAGCCATGTCCATCTGGCCTTCGTCGGCCGATTCTACGATGACGCCGTCGCCACGGCCCGTCGCCTGGGCGTCGCCGACCGGGTCCACGCCGTCGGTCCGGTCGCCCCCGAGGAAGTCGTCCCCTTCATCCGCTCGGCCGACGCCGCGCTGATCCTTTATTGGCCCGAGACCGGCAACTATCGCAACATCCTGCCCAACGGGTTTTTCCAGAGCGTTTCCGCCAACCTGCCCCTGCTGTGGCCCGCGCTGCCCGAGTTGGAAAGGATTATCGAAACCCGACAGGTTGGGCGACGGATCGATCCATTGGATCCGGCCTCAATCGCCTTGAATGTGCAATGGTTGATCGACAACCGTCCAGCCATGGGGCATATCCGTCAGGAACTCGCCTTGCTGGCGGACGCTGTCGGTTGGGAGCGAGAAGAACAACGGCTTGGCAGCTTGGTGGCCACCGTCTTGGAAGAATGGCGGAAAGGACGGTAAGGCATGAAGGTCCCGTTTGTCGATCTCAAGGCACAGTACGGTTCGATCAAGTCCGACATCGACGCTGCCATCGCCACCATTCTGGACAATGCCGCCTTCATTGGTGGCCAGGCGGTCGCCACCTTCGAGAGCGCCTTCGCAGCATTCGTCGGCAGCCGCCACTGCATCGGCGTCGCCAACGGCACCGACGCCCTGACCCTGGCCCTGCGCGGCCTGGATATCGGCGTCGGCGACGAGGTGGTCACCGTCGCCAATTCGTTCATCGCCAGTTCCGAGGCTATTTCCAACGCCGGCGCCACCCCGGTTTTCGTCGATTGCGCCGCCGACACCTACAATATCGATGTGTCCAGGCTGGCCGCCGCCATCACGCCCCGTACCCGAGCGATCGTTCCCGTTCACCTGTACGGGCGTCCGGCCGACATGACGGCGATCATGGCCATCGCGCGCGAACACGACCTGAAGGTCGTCGAGGATTGCGCCCAGGCGCACGGGGCCAGCCTGGATGGCCGCATGGTGGGAACGTTCGGCGACGCCGCCTGCTTCAGCTTCTACCCCGGCAAGAATCTGGGGGCCTACGGCGATGCCGGGGCGGTGGTCACCACCGACGCCGAACTGGCACGACGTGTGCGCATGACCGCCAACCACGGCCGCATGTCGAAGTACGACCACGAATTCGAGGGCGTCAACAGCCGCCTTGACGGACTGCAGGCGGCGATCCTGACCGTCAAGCTGCGCCATCTGGAATCCTGGACCGAAGCCCGCCGCCGCGTCGCCGCCCGTTACACGGCGAACCTCGCCGGCAGCGGGCTGCCGCTGCCGTCCGACCCGGCGGGGGGACGGCATGTCTATCATCTGTTCGTGATCAGGCTTCAGGAGCGTGATCGCGTTCAGGCGGCATTGACCGAGGCCGGGATCGCCACCGGAATCCATTATCCCATCGCCCTGCCCAACCTGACCGCCTATGCCCGTCTTGGCCACCAAGCGCAAGACTTCCCGGTCGCGTCGGCGTATCAAGACCAAGTGCTCAGCCTGCCGATGTATCCGGAACTGGCCGACGACCAGATCGATTATGTCTGCGACCGGCTCCTCGCCGTTTTGTAAGGAGAAACCGATGACCGTCCGTTTCGCCCTGGTCGGCTGCGGCACCATCGCCGCCAAGCATGTCGAGGCGGTCAGCCGCATTCCCGACGCCGCCATCGTCGCCGTGTGCGACCGCGACGCCGAGGCCGCCCGCCGGATGGGCGAGCGGTTGGGAGTGCCGTTCTTCGCCGATGTCCACCAGATGGCGACAAAGGTCGTCTTCGACGCCTTCACGATTCTCACGCCGTCAGGCGACCACGCCGCTCAAGTGCTGGACCTAGCGCGGTACGGCCGCCACTTCGTCATCGAAAAGCCGATGGCTTTACGGATCGACGACGCCGATGCCATGATCGCCGCCTGCGACGCCGCCGGTGCCAAGATCTTCGTGGTCAAGCAGAACCGCTACAACCCGCCCGTCGTCGCCACCCGCCAGGCGCTGGACAGTGGACGATTCGGCAAGATGGTCATGGGGACCGTGCGGGTGCGCTGGGCCCGCCACCAACCCTATTACGACCAGCGGCCGTGGCGCGGAACCTGGGCGCAGGATGGCGGCGTCCTGACCAATCAGGCGGCCCACCATATCGACATGCTGATCTGGATGATGGGCGAGGTCGAATCGGTGCAGGCGATGACCACGACCCGACTGGCCAAGATCGAGGCCGAGGATACCGGAATCGCCGTCTTGCGTTTCACCTCGGGCGCCCTGGGGGTGATCGAGGCCACCACCGGCGCCCGCCCGCGCGACCTTGAAGGCTCGCTGAGCCTGCTGGGTGAAAACGGCGCCGTCGAGATCGGCGGCTTCTTCATGAACGAACTGAAGACCTGGAACTTCGCCACGGAAATGCCCGACGATTCCACCGTGTTCGACCGTTTCGGCACCACCCCGGCCCTGCCGGCCTGGAACCTGGAACAATATCTGCGCGGCGTCATCACGTCCCTGCGCGAAGGCCGGGCCGGGTTGGTCGACGGACTGGGCGGACGACGCTCGCTGGAACTGATCAACGCCATCTATGAGGCGGCGGAAACCGGCCGCACCATCCCCTTGCGATTCCGTCCCCAACGCTGCCGTCTGGGCGGTCAATAACCCAGCATCGCTGCCCGCCGATCCCAGTGATCGCGAATTTCGCCGTGGGTGGCGACCCAGGCGCCGGATCCCATGGCTTTCGCCACAACGTGGCGCAGAAGGGCCTCGACCCGCGGATCGATCAGATGGCTGGGATGGATCAGCAGCGACAGCAGGCCGCCCAAGCCGGCAACGCGGTCCAGCAGACGATCGGCCAGGGAAAGCGCCAGCGCCAGGTCCAAGCCCATGGCGCCGGGACGGAACAATGCGACGTCCATCATGCTCATTGGTACCGCAAGGACATCCACCTCCCGTTCGTGCCGGCCATCCCACAGCGGGAAAGGCAGGCTGGTCCCGGCGCGGAAACCGGGCGAATTGTTGAACCCCAGCGTCCCGTCGACGGCCAGGCCGGCGCTCTCCTGCAGGGCTGGCGTGTGGTCCACGCGCCAATGCAGCCAATGCTGCCGGGTCGAACGGATCGGTCGGCCGCTGGCGGCGGCGAGCGCTTTCGCCTCGCAGGCCAGCAGATCCGCCTCGAGCGCACTGGCGAAGCTGCCGTGCAACCCGACCTCGTGGCCACGGTCGGCAACCGCGCCGACCACATCCCGCACCGACTGAACCCGCCCTTCGAACCGGCACGGCTCGTCGAGGGAATAGACGCAGTCGACCGGGTGCGGCCGCCGACACGGCCACACGGTGAAGAACCACGAGGCCCGTACACCCAACTCCGCCTCGACGGCCAAGGCGCGCTCGATCGTCGCCGTCAGGTCGGGGGCCGGCCTGACCTGACGCAACTGCCACAGGCTGACCGGCAATCCCGCCACGACCGCCCGCAACCGGGTACGCCCGCCATCGACCGCCAGCCGCAGCCGCGTCGCTCGCAGCCATTGGCGTACCGTCACCTGATGCGACAACTCGTCGACATCGTGGCTGAGCGCCAGGGCGAAGGCGTGGCCGCCCGGCCACAATGGCTCCAGCCGTACCCCGTCCGAGGACAGGCGCCGACGCTGGTCGGCCAACCACGCGTCGATTTCCGGCTCGAACAGACGGCCGCGATGGAAGTTGTCGGAAAAGGGAAATTCCCAACAGCCCGACGAATCGCGATGGGCCGAGCGACGTTCCTCGTCGCGCAGCAGCAGCGCCGCCAGATCGTCGGGCAGGGCGGGCGGCTCGCGGTCGGCCGGCAGTCCCAGCCACAGCCCCACCAGCCGGGCGAGATAGGCGTCCCGCGTCATCGCTTCCCCGTCAGCTTGCGCCAGGCCCAGCCGGCCCAGAAGGCCGGCCAGTCACGCTTGTTGTAGGTGACCAGGCCGCGGCAATGCATGCAGCCGGGATCGCGACACAGGGGCGCCGTGGGGTCGGCCTGCAGCAGCGGCCGCTCGACCGCCATCAGGTCGCGGGCGGCGGCGGCGATGGCGTAAGCGTCGCCGACCGGCCCGGCCCGCAGGATGCCGGCCTCGACATAGGCGCCGTACAGCCGCCCGAACCCTTGGCTGCACCCGGGGAAATCCTGCAGATGGTAAATCCCGGACGCCGTGCGCAGGCCGATCCGCCCGGCCAGCACGTTGCGGCGCGACAGACCCAATTGGTCCTGAACGTAGTGGACGGTGGAAAAACCGGGACTGTCGGCGACGTTGCCGACATTGACCAACTTGCCCCCCATCTCCAGCAAGGCGGCGATGGGGTGGAAACAGGGCGCATCCGCGTCGTGACCGGCCAGCAATGCCTCGGCACCGGCGCCGATGGCCGCCCAGGCACAGGCGGGATGGGTGCTGCGCCGCGTCTCGGGCCGCGCCGCCAAGGCCATGGCCAAGCCGCCGCTGGTGGGCGGGGCATCCGGCGCGATTGCCGCCAGGCCGCGCCGCAGACTGGGAAAGGGGACCACCGGATGGAAGGCCAGGACCGCCAGAGTGCCGGTCGGCCCGATCACCCGCAAGGTGGCATCGATCAGCATGTCGGCGCGGTTGCCGGCGACGGCGCCCAGGCGCCGCAGCGACGCCCGCATCAGCACATGGTCCCCCGCCGTCAGGCCGAGGGCGGCCAGGTGCCGTTCAAGCGCCGCTTGATCCCACACGTCATCCCCCCAGAATCACCGCCACCGCCTGGCCCAGATCGTCCACCACATGGGCCGCCTTGGTCCCGTCCACATGCTTGTGCCCGTGCCCGGTGCGGACCAGGAAGGTGTCGGCCCCCACCGCCAGGCCCAGCTCGACATCCACTTCCTTGTCGCCGATCATCACCGCTTGGGCGGGGTCGAAACCGTGTTCTGCCACCGCCTGCTCGACCATGCCGGGCAACGGCTTTCGGCAATCGCAATCGTCGTCGGGGCCGTGCGGACACAGATAGATGCCGTCGATGCGCGCACCCTCGGCCGCCAGCAGCTCGGTCAGGCGGGCGTGGATGGCATCCAGCCGGGCCATATCGAAATAGCCGCGCGCGATCCCGGACTGGTTGGTGATCACCACCACCCCCCAGCCGGCTTCGTTCAGACGCCGGATGGAGGCGCCGACCCCGGGATACAGCTCCAGCTGATCGGGATCGGACAAATAATGCTTCTCGACATTGATGGTGCCGTCGCGGTCGATCAGCGCGAATTTCCTGGCCATGGTCAATGCGCCTGGGTGCCGGGACCGCCGGCCAGCACTTCGACGCGGTCGCACAGGGCGTGGCCGATCAGGATGTGCATTTCCTGGATACGGCCGACGATCTTGGACGGCACCACCAGCAAAGGCTCGCACAGATCCTTCATCACGCCGCCGTCACCACCGGCGAAACCGGCCGCGATGCAGCCCATCGCCTTGCCGACCTCCAGCGCCTTGACCACGTTGGGGCTTTTGCCCGAGGTCGAGATGCCGATCAACACGTCGCCCGGCCGGGCCAGCGCCTCGACCTGGCGCGAGAAGATGCCTTCGAACGAATAATCGTTGGCGCAGGCGGTCAGGGTCGAGGTGTCGGTGGTCAGCGCGATGGCCGCCAGCGCCTTGCGGTTGATGCGATAACGCACCACCATCTCGGCAGCCAGGTGCTGGGCGTCGGCGGCCGAGCCGCCATTGCCGAAGAACAAGATCTTGCCGCCGGCTCCCAGGCTTTTGACACAGGCTTCGACCAGGCGCTCGAACGGCTGGGCCACCGCGTCGCGGGTGGCGGCCAGGACCTGGGCATGCTCGTCCATCTGGGCCAGCAGGAATTGGGCGGGAGTCATCGGCGGCCTTTCGTCACGAGGTCTTGTACAGGCGTGCGGCGAAGAATGCATCCATGCCACCCTGTTCGGCAAGATGGCAAGGAAGCGTGCGCAGATCGCCCTCGGCGGTGATCAGCTGGGCCAGCCCGCCCAATTCGGCGGCTGCGATCGGACGGCGCGCCAGGTCGGTGCGCTCGGCCAGCAGGCGGGCGATCTGGGCCGGGCCTTCCTCGGGCTCCAGCGAGCAGACGCAATAGACCAGGATGCCGCCCGGCTTCAGCATGGCCAGGGCGTTGGTCAGAAGCGCGCGCTGCTGGTCGGCCAGATAGGCGACGTCGCCCGGCCCCTTCAGCCACAGCCCGTCGGGATGGCGGCGCAGCGTGCCGGTGGCGGTGCAGGGCGCGTCCAGCAGCACCCCGTCGAAAGGCTGATCGGGCCGCCACGCCGCCGCGTCGGCCTCGACGATGGCGGCATCCAGGCCCAGGCGCTTCAAATTCTGGCGAAAACGCACCAGCCGCTTGGCCGACTTGTCAACCGCGGTGACAGTCGCGCCGGCAGCGGCCAATTGCAGCGCCTTGCCGCCCGGGGCGGCGCACAGATCGGCCACATTCTGGCCCTTGACGTCGCCCAGCAGGCGGGCGGGAATGGCGGCGGCCATGTCTTGCACCCACCATTGGCCCTCGGTGAAACCGGGCAGCACGGTGATGTCGCCGCCGGACGGCCGGCGCAACGAGCCGGTCGGCAGCAGCACCGCCCCCAGACGCTCGGCCCAATCGGCCGGATCGCCGGCGACGGTGATGTCGATCGGGGCCTCGGTCAGATGGGCGCCGGCGATGGCCTGGGCCATGTCCTCGCCATAGGTGGCGACCCACGATTCCCACATCCAGGCCGCGCTGTTGAGACGGCCGGCATCCTGCGTCTTCGGCCAGTCGCGGCCGTCGCGGTCGATGCGGCGAAGCACGGCGTTGATCAGCTTGGCGAAGCCGTTCAGCTTGCCGCCCTTGACCAGATCGACCGAGGTCGAGATGGCGGCATGGGGCGGCGTCTTCAGGAACAGCAATTGGGCCGCGCCGATGCGCAGGATGTCGTGCACCCGCTGGGCCTTGGCCCCGACCGGACGGTCGAGGCAGCGGCCGATGACGTCGTCGATCTGGCCCAGCCGGCGCAAGGTGGTGGCGACCAGCAGGCGGGTGAAGCCGCGGTCGCGCTCGCTCATCGGACTAAGGCGCTTTTCGGAGTCCAGTGCCTCGTCCAGCAGGCGCTTGCCCACCAGCACGGCGTCGAGAAGATCGAGCGCCACGGCGCGGGGATCGGCGGAGGAGGAGGAAGGCTGTCGCATCCCCCTCCCTTACAGCAAATCCTTGGCCGATGCCATCATCCCCACGGACCCTTGCTGCCGGAACCATTGCCGCCCCACGGATTGCCGGCCGGCGGAATCATCGAGCCGCCGCCATGCCCGCGCTCGCCCATGCGCCCATCCCAGGTCATGCCCATCTCGGCGGCCATGGCGCGCAATTGACCGACGCGGTTGGCCATGGCCGGATGGGTCGAGAACAGATTGTCGGCGCCCTGGCCCGACAGCGGATTGACGATGAACAGATGGGCGGTGGCGGGATTGCGCTCGGCCTGCCAATTGGGGGTCTGGCTGGCGCCGCGTTCCAGACTTTCCAGCGCGCTGGCCAGCCACAGCGGGTTGCCGCAGATTCGCGCCCCTTCGGCGTCGGCGGCATATTCGCGGGTGCGCGAAATGGCCATCTGCACCAGGCTGGCCGCCAGGGGCGCCAGGATCATCATGACGATGCCGCCGATCAGCCCCAGGCCGCCGCCGCCTTCCTCGCCTTCCTCGCGGTGGCCTCCCCCGAACATCGAGGAAAAAGCCAGCATGTTGGCGATCATGCCGATGGCGCCGGCGATGGTGGCGGTCACCGTCATGATCAGGGTGTCGCGGTTCTTCACATGGGCCAGTTCGTGGGCCATCACGCCCTCGACCTCTTCCGGGCTCAAGCGGTCCAGCAGGCCGGTGGTGGCGGCCACCGAGGCGTGCTCGGGGTCGCGCCCGGTGGCGAACGCATTGGGCTGGTCGGAATCGATGATGAACACCTTCGGCATCGGCATGCCGGCCCGCAGGGCCAATCGCTCGACGATGGCCACCAGCCCCGGGGCCGAATGGCGGTCGACCTGGGTGGCGCCGTACATCGACAGCACCATCTTGTCGGAATTCCAATAGGCGAAGGCGTTCATGCCCAGCGCCATCAGGAAGGCGATCACCACGCCGCCGGAACCACCGGCCAGCCAGCCGATCGTCAGGAACAGGCCGGTCATCGCGGCCAGAAGCATCGCGGTACGCGCCATGCCCATGAAAGTCACCCCTTTGGATGCGAAATGAACCCATAAGGGAATAATGCGGACTTTGCCCCTCTTCAAGCCGGGCGGCGCATCTGCTAGGGTCCGCCATCCGAGTTCCCGGGATAAGCGCGACATGGTGGGTCTGGACGGAATCGAGGTGGTGGTGCTGGCCGGCGGCCTGGGCACCCGCATCAGGGGGGTTTTGGGCGACACCCCGAAGGTGCTGGCCCCCATCAATGGCCGGCCGTTCCTGGACCATTTGCTCGATCATCTGGCCCGGCTGGGCGCCGGCCGCGCGGTGCTGTCGCTCGGCCATCTGGCCGACAAGGTCACCGCCCACCTGGATTCCAACCCGCCGCCGCTGCCGGTCGACACCATCGTCGAGACCGAGCCGCTGGGAACCGGCGGCGCCATGCGCCTTGTCACCCCCCGGTTGACGACCGATCCGGTGATGCTGTTGAACGGCGACACCTGGCTGGAGGTCGATTTCGCTTCCTTCCTGGCCGCCCACCGCAGCCATGGGCGGCTGTGTTCGATCCTGTGCGTCGAGGTGCCCGACGTGTCGCGCTATGGACGGGTCGAGATCGGCCCGGACGGTACCCTGGCCGCCTTCGTCGAAAAGGACCCCGCCTTCGCTGGTTCGGGCTGGATCAATGGCGGGGCGGTGCTGTTTTCCAAGGAGGCGCTGGCCCTGCTGGCCGGTTCGAGCGGACCGTCGATCGAACGCGATTTCCTGGCCGCATTGCCGGCCGGCTCGATCCACGCCCACCTGGCCAGCGGCACCTTCATCGATATCGGTACGCCCGACAGCCTGGCCCAGGCGCCATCCCTGCTGCCGCACGCCTGATTTTCTGCTATACGAGCCGCCATGACCTTTCCCGAACAGCCTTTCCCCTCGATCGCCGCCTTCTTCGACGCCTATGCTGTGCAGATCGGCGGCGCGCTCGCCTCGATCCCGCGTGACCGCCTGGACGGGGCGCAAAGCCTGCTGGGCCAGGCGCTGGCCGAGGACCGCGCCATCTATGCCTGCGGCAATGGCGGCTCGGCGGCCATCGCCAACCATCTGGTCTGCGACCACGCCCGCGGCATCTCGGCCGATACCGGCCTGCGCCCGCGCGTCCATTCGCTGTCGGCCACCGTCGAGATCCTGACCGCCATCGGCAACGACCAGGAATACGCCGAAGTATTCGCCGCCCAGTTGCGGCTGTTCGCCCGGCCCGGCGACGTGCTGATCACCATCTCGTCCTCGGGCGATTCGGAAAACATCGTCCGCGCCGTCCAATGGGCCAAGGACAATCATATGCGCACCATCGCGCTGACCGGGTTCAATGGCGGCCGGTCGGGCCGGCTGGCCGACGTCAACGTCCATGTGAGCGCCGACAATTACGGCGTGATCGAGGATGCCCACCAGTCGGTGATGCATGCCCTGGCCCAATATATCCGCCAGGTCCGCATGCCGCCCGAGCTGGTGGCCGTGCGGAAGTTTTGATGGAGACCCGGCCGTGAAAACCGTCCTGTGCGTGGTAGGCGCCCGGCCCAACTACATGAAGATCGGCCCGGTGATCGCCGCCCTGACAGCTTCCGGCATCAAGGCTCCGCTGGTTCACACCGGCCAGCATTACGACGCTGCGATGAACGACAGCTTCTTCACCGACCTGGGCCTGCCGCGCCCCGACGTCAACCTGGAAGTCGGCTCGGGCACCCATGCGGTGCAGACCGCCATGATCATGCAGCGCTTCGAGCCGGTGCTGGACGAGATCAAGCCCGATGCCGTTCTGGTGGTCGGCGATGTCAACTCGACCATCGCCTGCGCCCTGGTCGCCGCCAAGAAGGGCATCAAGGTGGTCCATGTCGAGGCCGGCCTGCGCTCGTACGACCGCGCCATGCCCGAGGAAGTCAACCGGGTGTTGACGGACCAGATTTCCGATTTCCTGTTCACCACCGAACGCTCGGCGCTGGCCAACCTGGAGCGCGAGGGCATCGACCCGGCCCGGGTGCATTTCGTCGGCAACGTGATGATCGACACCCTGAAGGCCCATGTCGGCCGCTCGGTGCCGGCGGCGGTGACCTTGAAGGATGCCGCCTTCGCCGACGGCTACACCCTGGTCACCCTGCACCGGCCGTCCAACGTGGATGTGCCCGAGGTGCTGGCCCGCCTGGTCGGCTGCCTGGCCGAGATAGCCGCCGCCACCCCGATCGTCTTCCCGATCCATCCGCGCACCCGCGCCCGCATCGAGGCGGCCGGCCTGATGGCCAAACTGACCGGCCCGCGCGTGGTGCTGCTGGAACCGCAGGGTTACCTGAACATGCTGGGCCTGATGAGCGCGGCGAAGGTGGTGGTCACCGATTCCGGCGGCCTGCAGGAGGAAACCACCGCCCTGGGGGTGCCCTGCCTGACCGTGCGCGAAAATACCGAACGGCCGATCACCGTGACCGACGGCACCAACACCCTGGTCGGCATCGATTCCGCCGCCATCATGTCGGCGTTCAAGGACGTGCTGGCCACCGGCGGCAAGGCTGGCCGGGCGCCGGAATTGTGGGACGGCCGGGCGGCGGTACGGATCGCCCAGGTTCTCAGCGCGGCGCTGTAGCGCCGCGTTCCCACGCTTCCAGCACCAAGAGCGACCATAATTTCAGCGAATGGTCCCGGCGGCCGCCGGCCTGTTGATCCAGCAGGCGGCGAACCGGCGCCCAGGCCAGACCCAATTCGCCCATCCGTGCCGGAGTCAGGCGGTCGCGCAGCAACGGCGCCAGCGAGGTCCCCAGCCACACTCCCATCGGCGGATTGAAGCCCAGCTTCGGCCGGTCGACGATCGACTGCGGCAACAGGCGCCGCGCCACCGCCTTCAGGATGGTTTTCTTGCCCTGGGCCATGCGCAGGTCGGCGGACATCCGCCCCACCGCCTCGACCAACCGATGGTCGATCAACGGCAGACGAACTTCCAGGGCGACGGCCATGCTCATGGCGTCGCCATAAGCCAGCAGATTGCCGGGCAGGAAGGTTTCCAGGTCGGTCTGCTGCATGGAATCCAGCGGATGCGCCGACGGCGCGGCGCCATAGACCTGCGCCAGCGGCCGGCCGGGAACGCCGTCTTGGCCCAGCAATTCCGCCCGCTCGCCCGGATCGAAATACTCCACCCACGAGGCATAGGCCTCGGCCGGTTCCAGCCCCAGCGCGGACAGGAATTCGCGCGCCCGGCGCCAGACATGGCGGCCGGCGCTGTTTTCAGGGATCAGCCCGGCGGCGCCGGCAGCCAGACGGCGCAGTGGGCGCGGTATGGTGCGGGCCAGACGGGCCTGCAATACGCCCCCTTGGTAGCGCGGATAGCCGGCGAACACCTCGTCGCCGCCGTCGCCGGCCAGGGCCACGGTGACATGGCGGCGCGCCATCCCCGACAGGTCGCGGATCAGAAGCGCGGTGGGATTGCCGAACGGTTCGCCGAAATGGCGGACCATGTCGTCCAGGAAGCCGGCGGTTTCGGCTTGGGCCGGCAGCTCGGTATGGATGGCCCCGATATGGTCGGCCACGGCGCGGGCGGCGTCGCGCTCGTCATAGGCGGCCTCGGCGAAGGTCATGGTGAAGGTCTTGGGCGGCGGCCCGCCCTGGCGCTTGCGTTCCTCGGCCATCAAGGCGGCGATCACCGAGGAATCGATGCCGCCCGACAGGAAACAACCGACCTCGACATCGGCGACCAGGCGGGCGGCCACCGCCTGGCGCAACAGCGGCAGCACCTCTTCGGCCGCCTCGTCCAGGCTGGGGCGGCGATCGCCGGTGACCTGGGGGCGCCACCAGCGCCCGGTCTCGATGGCGCCACCCCGCCAACGCAGCCAGTGGCCGGGCGGCAGCTTGGAAATGCCGGCATGGATGGTGCGCGGAGCCGGAACATACAGGCAGGCGAGATAGTCGGACAGAGCGACACGGTCCAGGCCCAAATCCAGACCGGGATGGGCCCGCAGGGCGTCGATCTCCGACGCGAAGGCGATACCGCCATCGGCCAGCCGGCCATAGACCAGCGGCTTGACCCCCAGGCGGTCGCGCACCAGCAGCAGCTCGCGCGCCTGCGCATCCCACAAGGCGAAGGCGAACATGCCGGCCAGACGGGCAAGGGCGTCAAGCCCGTCGCGCATCAGCAGACGCAGCAGCACTTCGGTATCGCTGTGTGTGGCGAACCCCTCGCCCACCGCTTCCAGTTCGGCCCGCAATTCGCGGTAATTATAAATCTCGCCATTGAAGGCGATGGTCCAGCGTCCGCACGGGCTGCGCATCGGTTGGGTGCCGCCGGTGGACAGGTCGATCACCGCCAGGCGGGTATGGACCAGGCCGATCCCGTCACCGGTCCACACACCCTGTCCGTCCGGCCCGCGATGGGCCAGCCGGGCGGCCATCGCCTCCAGCACCGCCGGATCGGGTCTGGTCGATCCCGCGATGCCGCACATGGCCGATCAGGAGAACAGGTTGTAGCGGACGATGCAGTAGAAGGCGCGCACGCCGTCCCGCCAGCCGATCTTCTTACCCTCTTCGTAGGTTCGTCCGGCATAGGAGATGCCGACCTCGTAGATGCGCGGGCGCGGGCGCATATGGGCGATCTTGGCGGTGATTTCGGGCTCGAAGCCGAAGCGGTTCTCGACGATGTCGACGCTTTGGATGACCTCGCGACGGAAGGCCTTGTAGCAGGTTTCCATGTCGGTGAGGTTGAGATCGGTGAACATGTTGGACGCCAGCGTCAGCAGCTTGTTGCCCATCGAATGCCAGAAATACAGCACCCGGCTTTCCTCGCCGCCCTTGAAGCGCGAGCCGAACACCACGTCGGCGCGGCCGTCGATCAGCGGCCGCAGCAGCTTGGGGTAATCGTTGGGGTTGTATTCGAGGTCGGCGTCCTGGACCAGCACGATATCGCCGGTAGCCTGCTTGAAACCGGTGCGCAAGGCGGCACCCTTGCCCTGGTTGACACCGTGGAACTGGGTGGAAATCTCGGGATGTTTGGCGGCCAGTTCCTTCATCACCTCGACCGAGCGATCGCGTGAGCCGTCGTCGACGATGACCATCTCGAGGTCCAGGCCGCAGCGGTCGGCGGCCAGAACCCGGTCGACGATGGCTTCAAGGGTCTTTTCCTCGTTGTAACAAGGAATGACGATGGACAGCTTCATGCGGAACCTCGCAACGGAAACGTACAAAGGGGGGGCGTCAGTTCACGCGGGCGCGGAAATACTCGATGGTCCGGGTCAGGCCGGTTTCCAGCGCCACACCAGGCGTCCAGCCCAACAGCGCCTTGGCCTTGCTGATGTCGGGCTGGCGCTGCAGCGGGTCGTCGGCCGGCAGCGGCTTGGTGATCAGCTCGGACTTCGACCCGGTCATGGAAATCACCAACTCGGCCAGCTGGCGGATGGTCATCTCGTAGGGGTTGCCCAGGTTGACCGGACCGGTGACGTCGTCGGGGGAGTTCATCAGGCGGACGAAGCCCTCGATCAGATCGTCGACGAAGCAGAACGAGCGGGTCTGGCTGCCGTCGCCATAGATGGTGATCGGGCGGCCTTCCAGCGCCTGGACGATGAAGTTCGAAACCACCCGGCCGTCGTCGGGATGCATGCGCGGGCCGTAGGTGTTGAAGATGCGGGCCACCTTGATGCGCAAGGCATGCTGGCGCCAATAATCGAAGAACAGCGTCTCGGCGCAGCGCTTGCCCTCGTCGTAGCAGGCGCGCGGGCCGATCGGATTGACGGAACCGCGGTAATCCTCGGTCTGGGGATGCACTTCGGGATCGCCATACACTTCCGAGGTCGAGGCCTGGAAGATCTTCGCGTTCACCCGCTTGGCCAGCCCCAGCATGTTGATGGCGCCATGCACGCTGGTCTTGGTGGTCTGGACCGGATCGCGCTGGTAATGGATCGGCGAGGCCGGGCAGGCGAGGTTGTAGATCTCGTCCACCTCGACATAAAGCGGGAAGGTGACGTCGTGCCGGATCAGCTCGAAATACGGATTGCCGATCAGGTGGGCGATGTTTTCCTTGGTGCCGGTGAAGAAATTATCGACACACAGCACATCGGCGCCGTCGGCCAGCAGCCGCTCGCACAGATGCGACCCCAGGAAGCCTGCGCCACCTGTCACCAAAACCCGCTTGCGACCGTACTTCATGCCTACTTATCCCATGCGCTGGACGGTCTGTTCTTACGGCGTGACGGCCGCTCTGGCAAGGCTTTACGGCAAGCCGACAGCAAAACCGCAACAATTGACAGTACCACAGATCGCCCTATGATCGGCGCGCCCGCGAGGGGATGAAACGACCTAAGGCCTTGGGATCACACACGCATGCAGACCACCGTCAGCAAGGAATTCGACCTGTGCATCGTCGGCGGCGCCGGCCATGTCGGCCTGCCCCTGGCCCTGTCCTTCTGCCACGCCGGTTTGAAGGTCCTGGTCCATGACTTGAACGAGGCGATCTTCCCCGAGATTCGCGCCGGCCGCATGCCCTTCCTGGAACACGGTTCCGACGACTTGCTGCGCGAGGCGCTGGACACCGGCCGGCTGACGCTGGACGCCGACATCTCGTCGGTGGCGCGTGCCGAAACCGTCATCATCACCATCGGCACCCCGGTCGACGAATTCCTGAACCCCGTCCACAAGGCGGTCAAGCAGTGCATCGATTCGCTGTTGCCGTGGATCGGCGACGGCCAGTTGCTGATCCTGCGCTCGACCGTCTATCCCGGCACCACCGACTGGCTGCACCGCACCCTGGCCGACCGCAATCGATCCATCCTGGTGGCCTTCTGCCCCGAGCGCGTGGTGCAGGGCTGGGCCATCAAGGAATTGGCCACCACCCCACAGATCGTCAGCGCCACCAGTCCGGAAGCGCTGGCCCGGGCGCGGGCCTTGTTCGACAAGGTGGTGCCCGAGATCATCGAGCTGCCGCCGATGGAGGCCGAGTTCGCCAAGCTGTTCAACAATGCCTACCGCTATATGAGCTTTGCGATCACCAACCAGTTCTACATGATCGCCGACCAGGCGGGCGTCGATTATTACCGCATCCTGCATGCCATGACCCACAACTACCCGCGGGCCAAGGACATGCCGTCGGCGGGCTTCACCGCCGGGCCGTGCCTGTTCAAGGACACCATGCAATTGGCGGCCTTCGCCCGCAACTCGTTCCCGATGGGCCATTCGGCCATGCTGGTCAATGAAGGGCTGATCCTGCACATCATCGAGCGGCTCAGGAACACCTATCCGCTGAAGCAGATGACCGTCGGCCTGCTGGGCATGGCCTTCAAGGCCAACAGCGACGACACCCGCGCCTCGCTGTCCTTCAAGATGCGCAAGGACCTGACGCTGGAAGCCCGCGACGTGCTGGTCACCGATCCGCTGGTCACCAACCTGCCCGACCTGCTGCCGCTGGACGAGGTGATCGCGCGAGCCGACCTGCTGATCCTGTGCGCGCCACACGGCGCCTATAAGGATCTGGACACCAAGGGCAAGCCGGTGGTCGATATCTGGAACTACCTGAACGGCCCCGACGTGGTGCGCT
>NZ_CACVCE010000022.1:0-41807 GCF_902729445.1 Magnetospirillum sp. LM-5
CAGTTGGGTATGCCTCCGAACGCACCTCCGTCGAGCTGTGGGGGGCAAAAGACTGGGTAGCGGATGGCAGTACGGGACCAATAATCCGGACGCGGACGGTCGGTTGGAATGACGCCTGGGTAGATTTTCAAACCCTTGTCGCTGTCGATGGGTTTTCCAACCACGACATCGATCTCTCCAACATCAACCAGCACCTTGTCATCCTTGGTGCACAGAACGGAAGCCAGCGCCATCGTTTGTACGTGAGAGCCGTCAGCAAGATCGTGTGAGCTCCGGTTGCCGATGATATTCTCCAGCAGGCGTTCAAGAGCATGGCGCTGACTTTTCGGCACATGATCCGCCTTGGTAACCGCGAAAAGCACTCGATCGAATTTACGCTGCTGCATCCATGGCAACTTCCACCACCGTGACCTGCCAAATCCAAGTGCATCAAGGGCCGTGCTGAGGGCTTCGCAGGCATCGTCGAAAACAACTTGTCCACCGTTAAGTGCCGTTAGCAAATCGACAAGAACAATCTGTTGATTGCATCGATCGAAGGTTTCACGAAGGAAGCCGGTTACGATCTTGTCGCAGTACGCCTGGTAGCGCTGTGCGAGGGTGTCCCATAGTGTGCCTTTCCCTGCGTTGCCCCCCTCAGGTGGGGGCTCCATTGGAAAGAACCACAGGAGAGGCTTGTCGCCTCCCCCGTCGGGCATGATGAACCGCCCCGGTTGCAGAAACGACAAGCCGAGTTCATCGCGCATCTTGAACAATACGTCTTTGTAAAGTTCATGGCCTCGCCGGGAGAGCGGGTCGATGTCGGTTCGACTGTTACCGTTGACGGTGGACAGGAAGCCCAGGAAATGCGTGGCGACGCTTGAGATTTCTCCTGTTCGCAACCGGGATAGCGTTTGTCGCGACCATTCCTCAAAACTCAGGTGGAGCAGTTGGACGTCATTTAGCCATTCCCCTGGGTAATCGATGATGCCTAGCGTCAGGATGCCATCCTTGCCCAACGGGTTCGTAATGCTTCTCTCGCGCTTGTAGCGAATTTTCAGCTCGGTTCGTGAGATCGAGTCTGTGGCTTTCGGCCAGCGCGGCGGATCTGCCTGCAAATCCCGGAAGTATTTTTCAGTTTGAAATGGGGGCAAATCAGCGATGCCCGCCGGTTCCTCTTTGACACCGACGATCACGGGGCTGAAGCCGGGAAGTACATCAGGGTTCCGACTTCTCGCCAGCATGTTACGGATCAAAGATGCGACAAAGACAGTTTTCCCAGCTCGCCGCAGCCCGGTGACCGCGATATCAGCACGGCGGCCCATGGCATGGTCTGCGCTATCCATGATTCTCGTGATAGCGTTTTTGCCATAGTTCTTAATCATCTAATTACCCCTGTAGCAATGCCTGCTCAGCATAAACTTCAATCAAAGAGTCAGCAGAGAAACAGCTTGGCGAGCTGTTTCCATTAAAACCGCTTTGCCGCCCAAATAACGCGCCCGATGATGTTGACCTCGTCGGCGGTGCGCTCGTAGGTCTGGTACTCCGGGTTGATTGACCGGATGACAACAGTGGGTGGATCTGAGTGAGGAATATGCTCGATCCGCTTGGTCACCAGCCCCATGCCATCCCAGATGACAAAGATCCCCGGCGGCACCGGCACCTTCTGACTGGTGTCGATGATGATGCGATCCCCACTGGACAGTAACGGTTCCATGGAATCGCCGGTGATGGTGATCATGCGAAGGTCGCTGGGCTGAGCCCGGAATTCATGGCGGACCACCGCATCGGGAAATAGCCAGGTCGCCTTGGTTTCTTCCAAGCCGTCATGGACAGCCCCGTATCCCGCTGAAGCACGAACATCGATCTCGGACACTGGCAGGAACCCATCCGGGAGAGCAGGCCCGGCATCATCACGTTGGCTCGGCGACCGGGGCTTGCGGGCTGGAACCTGCGAGTGGCGCAGTTCGTCCTCATCGACGGCCAATTGCTCCGCCAACGCCTGGCGGACGTCTTCAGCCAGAATTTTCGGCGTTCCCCGAAATACAAACTGGTGCAGATAGGCGGCATTGCGCCCGATCGCGAGCGAGAGATTTTTCAGATCGGTCTTCTGCTCTTGCACCAGTTGGAGCAGGCGGAGGCGAACAGGGTCGAGGTCCATGCGGGTATCCCATTGATTCGGCTGTGTAGGAAATTAACAATCTTTTCCGTTTGACGCAAGAGGCGCATGCGGATTTTATATTTCCTATCATGAGCACATTAAGCGAACAGTTCCGCGCCACCGTCGAGGCCTTCCTCGCCAATAGCGGCTTCAAGCCCACCGAGTTTGGGCGTCAAGCCGTTGGCGATCCTTCGTTTGTGCTCGGCTTGCGACGCGGCCGCTCACCGACATTGGCGACCGCCGACAAGGTGATGACCTTCATTCGGATGATCGAAACGACCGTCCCGCGAACGGCAAGGAATAGGAAGAATGACGACTGATCGTCCTATCTCTCACATCAATCAGGTCCAGCTATCACGCCGGTGGGGCGTGAGCCCTCGCACGTTGGAGAAGTGGCGCTGGCGCGGCAAAGGCCCTCGCTTTCTGAAGCTGGGGGGCAAGGTCGCCTATCGGATCGCCGATGTGATCGCCTACGAGACCGAACGGCTCCGCAGCTCCACTCCCGCCATGATGCTTGAGAACAAGGACTGCCGGCGATGAATGGCTTCTTCCCACCGGCGCCGACGCCAGGATCTCGCCCCATCGACGAGAACGCTCTCTGCGACTGGTTGGCCGACGCTCAGCCGGGCGCCACGCTCGAATACTACCGTGGCCATCTCGGCCATGACCGGATGCCCAGCACCAAGGTGCTGCCCGAGCAGTTGCGCCGCCAGGTCACCGAAGTCGCTTCCCGCGTGCGCAAGGCGGCCGAGGACGGCGGGGTCCTCCTGATCCAGCTCCGTCACGGCGACAACGACTACAGCTACTTAGCGAAGAAGCCGATTGGGCCTCGCAAAGCAAAATCCTACTGACATCGGAGCATCCCATGACTCTTCGCATCGTCACCGCCGACCAGCGCCTCACCGAGGCCCAGGGCAAGACCACCATCGCCCTGTTCGGCCCGAGCGGCAGCGGCAAGACCAGCCAGTTGCTGACTTTGCCGCCCGAGGAAACCCTGTGCCTCGACCTGGAAGCCGGGCTGAAGTCCGTCCAGGCATGGCATGGCGACAGCATCGGCATCCGCACCTTCCCCGACGCGCTGGACATCGCCTGTCTGATCGGCGGCGTCGATCCCTCGGTGCCGGCCGACGGCTTCTTTTCCGAAGGGCACCATCAGCACCTGCTGGCCCGCTATCCCGACCTCGCCCGCAGCATCGCGACCAAGCGGATCATCTTCGTCGACAGCATTACCGATCTGACGCGCCAAGCCATGGCTTGGGCCAAGACCCGCCCCGAGGCCATCAGCGAGAAGACCGGCAAACCGGATACCAGAGGGGCCTACGGCCTGCTCGCCCGCGAGGTGATCGCGCTGCTGAAGCATCTGCAACATGCGCCGGGCCGCACCGTGATCTTCGTCGGGATACTGGAAAAGGTGACCGACGACTTCAACCGCGTCGCTTGGCAGCCGCAGATGGAAGGCGGCAAGGCTGCGCGCGAACTGCCCGGCATCGTCGATCAGGTGCTGACGCTGTCGCTGTTCGACCGCGACGGTGACGGCTGGCGCCATGCCCCCGACACCGGTGCGGAACGCCGCTTCGTCTGCCGCGCCGGCAATCCCTTCAGCCTGCCCGCCAAGGACCACTCGGGCCGGCTCGACATGACCGAGCCGCCCGACCTCGGCGCGCTGCTCGCCAAGATCAACCGCATCTGATCGGAGACCAACCATGTACGATCTGAACGACGCCGAACCGCTGCGCAGCGGCGAGATCATCCCCGACGGCACCTTCGCCAAGGTGGCCATGACCATCCGCCCCGGTGGTGTCGATGGCCCGTTCGACATCGACAAGGGGCTGTTGAAACACTCCGGCTCGGCCGAGAGCGACGTGCTGTCGCTGGACTGCGAATTCACGGTGGTGGACGGCCTGCACGCGCGGCGCAAGTTCTGGCACAGCTTCACGGTGTCGGGCGGCAAGGTCGATGAGAAGGGCGCCTCGGTCGGCTGGAACATCTCCAAGCGCATGTTCCGCGGCATGATCGACAGCGCTCTCGGCCTCGACCCCACCGACATGAGCGATGCCGCCAAGGCCAAACGGCAGTTGCGCGGATTGGCCGACCTCGGCGGCATCACCTTCATCGCCAAGATCATGGTCGAGGCCAGCGATCGCTACGCCGACAAGAACCGCCTGGAGCGGCCGGTGCTGCCCAACGAGAAGGAATGGCCGCTGGTAATGGAAGGCAAGGATGTGCCGCCCAGCCCCAGTCCCCGCAAGAAGGACAGCAAGCCCGCCCAGGCCCAGGCTGCCGGCCAGCCGGCCTGGCAGCAATCGGCGAATGCCCCGGCCCCGGCGGCGGCTGCCGCGCCCGCCACCACCGCTGCCCCGGCATCGCGCCAATTGGCGGCACCGGCCAGCGCTCCCGCCGCCGCTCAAACCACCGGCCCGGCTTGGCTGAACGGCTGATGACCGACGCTGAGTGGCAGGCCCATGTGACGCGCGAAGCGGCGAAGGCGATTGGCGAATGGCTCGAAGGAAGAGGAAGGCTGCACCAGCCCATAAGGTGCCTGACCCTGCCCGACCTGGAGTCCATGGCAACCAACGCCATCAGCCGCTTCGTGGTCCTGGCCTCGGAACGGATCCAGGCGGAGCCGGGCGAGCACCCGGACCTGACCCTGCTCTTGCTGGGGTGAGCCTCTGCGCGGTGTGCGGTCGGGAGGGACGCGGTTTCGGCTATGTCCACCGGCTGCGGCACGACCTTCACCCCCATTACCGCTTCTGCTCGATGCGCTGCCTGAATGCCGGCGCCGAGATCGCGAGAAGGACGAACGGCATGATCGACAAGACCGCCCGCGAATCCCAGGCCATCAAGGACGCCCGGCCCCTCTTCGCCGAGGCGCTGACCGCGTTGGGGCTGATGGAGCCCTTCTTTCACCGAACCGCCGAGGATATCGACCGGCTCATCGAGGCCGCCGTCACCGGCTATGTCGAGTCCATGCAGCGCCAGGCCGGGGTCAAGGAGCGCACCGGCACCGCCTTCGACGACCCGATTCCGTTTTGAGGCCAATCATGATCGACCTCAACCACGGATCGGGCGCGGTGTATGGCGGGACCGGCATCGGCAGCGTCGCCGAACGGGTCAACCTGCTGCTCGACGATGCCCTCCTGGCCGAGCGCCGCACTCAGACACCCCGCATCTATCTGGGTGCCAGCCGCATCGGCGAACCCTGTGCCCGCAGGCTGGCCTTCGAGATCAACGCCACCCCACCCGACGAAGGCCGGGGCTTCGACGGCAAGGTGCTGCGCATTTTCGACGCCGGCCATGTGTTCGAGACGCTGTCGATCCGCTGGCTGCGCGCCGCCGGCTTCGATCTACGGACCGAACGCCGTGACGGCGGCCAGTTCGGCTTCTCCGTGGCCGGGGGCCGCATCCGCGGCCACATCGATGGCGTCATCGTCGCCGGGCCGGATGTCGGCCTCCCCTGGCCGGCGCTATGGGAGCACAAGGCGCTCAACGCCCGCTCCTGGGAGCATCTGGTCAAGAAGGGACTGAAGGAGTCGAAGCCGCTATATTGGGCGCAGGTGCAGATCTACATGGCCTATCTGGATGTGCCGGTGACGCTGTTCTCTGCCCTCAACAAAAACACCCAGGAACTGTTCCACGAGGCCGTCCGGTTCGATCCCACCGACGCCCAGGCCCTGTCCGACCGCGCCGTTGCCATCCTGCGCGCCGTCGATGCCGGCGAATTACCACCCCGCATCGCCGCCAATTCCGATCACTGGCTGTGCCGCTTCTGCGACTACGCCCAACGCTGCTGGGAGCAGACACCATGAGCTTCACCCCCTCCGCCCTTCAGGCCCAGGCAATCGAGGACGTCAAGGACTGGTTCGCCAACCGCACCGCGGACCAGCAAGTGTTCCGGGTGTTCGGCTATGCCGGTGCCGGCAAGACCACCATCGTCCGCCACGCCATCGCCGAACTCGGTCTCGACACAATGGAACGCGACACCGACGGCTCGGTCTCCGCCACCGGTGGCGTGCTTTATGCTGCCTTCACCGGCAAGGCGGCGCTGGTGATGAGCCGCAAGGGCACGCCGGCCTCCACAATCCATTCGCTGATCTACCGCGTCTCCGAGGCGACGCCGGCCGAGATCGAGAAGATCAAGAGCGACATCGCCGACATTAGGGCGCAGTTGCCGTCGCTGCCGCCGGCCTCCCGGATGATGGAGGAAACCCGCCTGCGCAGCCTGGAACTGCGCCTCACCGAAATCCACAAGCCCCGCTTCGTGCTGAATGAGCAGTCCATCGTCAAGGACGCCAAGCTGCTGGTGCTGGACGAGGTCTCCATGGTCGGCGAGGAAATGGCCACCGACCTGTTGGCCTTTGGCAAGCCCATCCTGGTGCTGGGCGATCCCGGCCAGTTGCCGCCGGTGAAGGGCGAAGGTGCCTTCACCCAGCAAACGCCGGACGTGATGTTGACCGAGATCCACCGTCAGGCCGGCGAAAGCGCCATCATCCGGCTGGCCACCCTGGCCCGCCAGGGTCTGCCCATCCCCTATGGCGAACACGACGATTTCGCCTGGAAGATGCGCCGCGATCAGATCGGGCCGGAGCAGATGCTGCGCGGCGGCCAAGTCATCTGTGGCCGCAATTCCACCCGGCTGCAATTGAATCTCGCCATGAAACGGGCAGCCGGTTTCCCCGGCACCTATCCCAACGGCCGAGGTGAGAAAATCATCTGCCTCAAGAACCGCAACGATCTCGGCCTAGTCAACGGCATGTTCGTCGATCTCGCCGACATCCAGGACGAGGACGACATCTCGTTCACCGCCACCGTGGTCACCGAGGACGGCCAGCGGATCGGGGCTGGCGGCGACAAGGCCGAGCGCTTCCGCATCTACAAGGGGCATTTCGACGAGCACGTCACCCCCGACCCCGAGCGTGATCGCCGCGACCATTGGGCCAAGAAGAAGACCATCGAGGCGGTCTGGGGCTGGGCCATCACCTGCCACAAAAGCCAGGGCAGCCAGTGGGAGAACATCGTGGTGTTCGATGATGGTCTGGGGCGCACCGCCGAGGACCGCGCCCGCTGGCTCTATACCGCCATCACCCGGGCGGAGAAAGGGCTGGTGCTGCTTTATTGATTTCAACGACACCGCGCCGCTCCGCCCCGACCGCATCGATCTCGACGCGGTGGTGGCCCGCCTGCGGGACGACGCCCTTGCCTGGGTACCCCGGCTGTTTCCATCCGGGCGGCGCGAGGACGACGTCTGGAGACTGGCCAATATCCGCGGCGATGCCCCGCGCAAGCAAGGCTCCTGCGTCATCACCATGAAGGGTGATCGGGCTGGCGACTGGTTCGATTTCGATGGCAACCAGGGCGGTGGTGTGTTGAGCACCATCGAGCACGCATCCGGCCTCGCCGGGCGGGAATTGTTCGAATATGCCGCCGACCTTGCCGGCAGTTCCCCAATGACAGCGGCGCCCCGGCCCGCTCCGGCGAAGCCCCGCGACGATAGCCGCGAGATCGAATTCATCCTGTCGCGCGCCGAACCGGCTCGGGGCACTCTGGTCGACACCTATCTCGCTGCGCGCGGGCTCGGCCCGGTTGGTTCCGCCGACCTGCTGTTCCATCCCGATCTCACCCATTGGGACACCAAGAGCGGCTGGCCGGCGATGGTGGCGATGATCCGCGATGGTGTTGGCACGCCCCTCGGCCTGCACCGCACCTGGTTGGCCGCCGACGGCACGGTCAAAGCGTCGATCCCCAAGAACCGCAAGATGCTGGGCAAGGTAGCCGGCGGCGCCGTCCGGCTGGCCGAGCCCGCCGACGGTCTGCTCGGTCTGGCGGAAGGTATCGAGACCACGCTGGCGGTGATGCGCGCCTGTCCCGCCCTGCCGGCCTGGGCAACACTGTCGGCGGGCAATTTGGAGGCCGTGGCGCTGCCGCCCGAGGTCCGCCGCGTGGTGATCCTGGCCGACCACGACGTCTCCGGCACCGGCCTGCGCGCCGCCGAAACCGCCGCCGCCCGCTTTCATCGCGAGGGCCGTCGGGTGTGGATTGCCCTGCCACCGACCGAGGGCGAAGACTTCAACGACTTGCTGGTGCGCGAAGGGGAGGCAGCCGTGCGATCCGCCGTCGAGGCGGCGGTCGAATGGACGCCGTTGCCCGATCTATTGGCTGCCAACAACCCGGCTCAACACCGCCGCCGGGATCCCCGTCTGCCGCTCGGCTTCGTCGCCCCCACCAGCCTGCTGCCGCGCATGCGCGCCGACAACGGCGATCTGGCCGACGCCACCAACCGCTGCTGGGATATCGTCGAAGACGCCAACAATCCGCCGTGGCTATTCCGGGTCGGCGGCCATCCCGGCTGGGTCGAATGCGATGACCAAGGCCAGCCCCAGCCCA
Organism: Magnetospirillum sp. LM-5; assembly: GCF_902729445.1. Taxonomy (NCBI): domain Bacteria; kingdom Pseudomonadati; phylum Pseudomonadota; class Alphaproteobacteria; order Rhodospirillales; family Rhodospirillaceae; genus Magnetospirillum; species Magnetospirillum sp. LM-5. The sequence goes on from NZ_CACVCE010000022.1 coordinate 8,519, forward strand.
TCGCCCTGACCGAGAACCGTCTGCGCCACGTCCTCGCGCTGGTGGCCGACTGGAGCAAGCTGGATGCCCGCAACCAGTTGGCACCCGCCCATCCGCCCATCGCCGTGGTCAAGAACCTGTTGGCCACCCCCAATCCGGGCTTGCCGGTGCTGGCCGGCGTGGTCACCGCGCCGGTCTTCGGCCGCGACGGCACATTGGTGACGGTGCCCGGCTACCATCCTTCCACCCGGTTGCTATTCGAACCGCCCGAGGACTTCGTCCCGCCGGTGGTGCCGTCCCAGCCGACCGCCGCCCATGTTGCCGACGCCCGCACCATGCTGCTCGACGACCTGCTGGGGGATTTCCCGTTCACCTGCGAGGCCGAACGGGCCCATGCGCTCGCCCTGTTGCTGCTGCCGTTCATGCGGGAGTTGATCGACGGGCCGACGCCGCTGCACATGATCGAGAAGCCGACGCCCGGCACCGGTGCCAGCCTGATGGTCGAGGTGATCGCCGAAGTCGCGCTGGGCGCCACGCCCTCCTTCATGGCCGAGGGCCGCGACGACGACGAATGGCGCAAGCGCCTCACCGCCAAGCTGCGGTCGATGCCGGCCATGGTGGTGATCGACAACCTCAACCTGAAGCTCGATTCGGGCGCCCTGTCGGCGGCACTGACCATGCCCGCTTGGGAAGACCGGGTGCTGGGCGTCTCGGAGATGACCCGCTTTCCCATCCGCTGCGTCTGGGTCGCCACCGGCAACAACCCGCAATTCTCCCACGAGATGGCCCGGCGCATCGTTCGCATCCGCCTCGACGCCCATGTCGATCAACCCTGGCGACGCAAGTCCGGCGACTTCCGCCATGCGGATCTGCGCGGCTGGACCAAGGCCAATCGTTCCCACCTCATCGCGGCGTGTCTGACGCTCGGCCAGGCATGGATCGCGGCCGGCCGCCCCCGCCAGGGCGAACGCAGCCTGGGCAGCTTCGACAATTGGGCGGCGATCATGGGCGGCCTCCTGGATGTGGCCGGCGTTCCCGGTTTCCTGGCCAACCTGGACGAGACCTACGAGACCGCCGATGCCGAGGGGGCCACCTGGCGGGCCTTCATCGGCGCCTGGTGGGATCGCCACGGCACGGCGGATGTGGCCACCGCCGACCTGCATCAAGTGGCGCTCACCAGTGAGCCGCCGCTGCCACTGGGCGACGGCGGGGACCGCTCCCAGCGCACCCGCCTGGGCAAGGCCCTCGGACGGATGCGGGATCGCATCTTCGCCGTCGGCAGCATGAAGCTGCGGGTGCGCGCCGGCCGCGTTTCGCACCAAGCCCAGCGGTGGCATCTCGCCATCGAACAGGCGGCGCCCGACCAGGGGGAACGTGGGGAACGTTTTCCAGGCCCGGATTTCGGGGAAGGTGGGGAACGTCATCCAGGGGGAGATTTCGAGACCGGGGAACGTGGGGAAGGTTGCGACCACCCCGAAATCAACGAGGGTGGGGAACGTTGTGACGGCGAGAGCCAACGTTCCCCCCAACGTTCCCCCGATTTTCGTGAGGAAAATCAATGCTCCGGGGAAGGTGGGGAACGTGGGGAACGTTTTTCCATACCCCGCGTACATGCGGGCGCACGCGCACACGCGCACATGAGTGGGGATGCGGAAAAACGTTCCCCATGTTCCCCATGTCCACTACCTGACGGAAATCATTACGATTTTGCCGGGGAACGTGGTGGGGAACGTGCCCCTGGACCGGGGAGAAACGTTCCCCCCGCGCCGGAACGCTGGTGGGAGGAGGTCATATGACCGCCGCCGCCCGCCAACTCCTCCAGGAGGTCGCCGATCACGGCGGTATGGTCCGTCTCGAAGACGGCAACCTGCGTCTCGCCGCACCCCAGCCGCTGCCCGAATCCTTGCGCACCCGGTTGTGGCAGCACAAGGCCGAGATCGTCCGTCTGCTCGGAACGCCGGTCGCCCCGCAGCCTGCCCACCCGCCGCCGCCCAGTTTCGACGCCATCTTCGACGAATTCGGCCTCGACCCGCTGCTGGACCAGGACCGGGCGCAAGCGGTGCGGATCTGGTTGGGACTGCCGGCCCGCGGCCCTCCACACTGACCCTCTCCCTCACAGGCGGGCGACGGTGGCCTGTCCCGCCAAGAACACGAACCACCGTCGCCCTGACCACGACCATCCCCCTTCACGGAGGCCACCATGGCTGTCTCGACTCTGCCCCCTCCGGGCGACATTGCAAGTCCGCCGACGGCATTGCTGCCGCTGACCATTGACGGCACCGAACGCGGTGCAAGCATCCTCGCTCTCGATCTCGGCACCACCACCGGCTGGGCCATGTGGCTTGCCGACGGCGTCATCGTCTCCGGCACCATGGCGTTCCGTCCCGGCCGATACGAAGGCGGTGGCATGCGCTATCTGCGTTTCCGCTCCTGGCTCGACCACCTGCATGACGGCGCCAAGGACATCGGCACGGTGTACTTCGAGGAGGTCCGCCGCCACGCAGGCACCGACGCAGCCCACCTCTATGGCGGCTTCCTCGCCCATCTCGCCGCGTGGTGTGAACTTAGCCACATCCCCTACCGGGGCGTCCCCGTCGGCACCATCAGCGCCACGCCACGGGGAAGGGCAATGCCGGCAAGGACGCGGTGATCGCCGCCATGCGGGCGCGCGGGTTCAATCCTGAGGACGACAATGAGGCCGATGCCCTGGCCATCCTGTCCTGGGCCATCGACACCCACGGGGGTGTGCGATGAGGTGGCATCCCCCCGGCTACGGCGGCAGCCGCCGTGATCCCGAGCAGGTCAAGCGCGATGGCTGGCGGGAACGCGGCGTTCTGGTCATCGCCGAGGACGACCAGCGCCTGACCTGGCCCGAACGCGAACTGATCCGCCAGTTGGGCGCCAAGCTGTACGGCAACCGTCCCGCCAAGGAGGCGTCCCATGGCTGACATCAAGCTGACGCCGACCGAAGTCGAAGACCGCATGGCCGAGGCCGCCGACGTGCTGCGGCGGTTGCCCAACGTCACGGTCCAGGGCTACGCCAGCACCTGGCCGCCGTTCGTGCGGGAATACTGGGAATCCTACGGCGTGGCCGAGGTGACGCTGCGGCGCCCGCCCCCCTCGGCGGCGGCCATCGACCGCATGGATCAGGCGCTCGAATGGCTGCGCTGGCTCGACGCCACCGATGCCCGTATCGTCTGGTTTCGCGCCAACGGCAACCGGTGGAAGGCCATCTGCGGCAAGGTCGGCTTGGCCCGTGCCACTGTCCACCGGCACTGGATGTACGCGCTCTGCGTCATCGCCTGGCGGCTGGGCGGACGCACCGTGCCGACCAAGCGCTCCCGCGACCACCTCGTCGATCAGGTCTTGGGCCAGCGGCGGAAAAGTGAAAGTGAGACATTTTCCGGCAGGACCGAAAGGGGCCGGACAGGGTAGTCTTCCCGTCATGCTCGCGAGAGGCGCGGGCGGCGGGGATTATCAAATGATCCGCCGCCCGGAGCGGGCGAAACAATAGAACCCGTACCGTGGAGAATTGGTTCCTCCCTGGCACCTTTCCCTATGCGGGAGGGCTCAGCGCCGGATATCGGTAGCGACAGCCGAAAAATCTAGGTTTCCACTTCGGTTTCCAGTTTCCACATGAGAGGCGCGGCGCCCAGGCGTTCCGCGCCTTTCGCGTCTTTGCCAAGTGGAAACCTGGGTGGAAACCGGCCCCTGGAAGCCCGCCCGGGTTTCCACCCCGTTTCCAGGTTTCCACCACCATGCCCCATCCGCTTCCCGACACGGTCGAGCATTGGCCGCTCGACCGGCTGCGCCCCTATGACCGCAACGCGCGGACCCATTCGGACGGCCAGGTCGCCCAGATTGCCGCCAGCGTCATCGAGTTTGGCTTCACCAATCCCATCCTCGCCGATGGCCAGGGCAACATCATTGCCGGCCACGGCCGGCTGGCTGCCGCCAAATCCCTCGGCCTGGACACGGTGCCGGTGGTGATCCTCGACCATCTGACCGAGGCCCAGCGGCGGGCCTATATCCTGGCCGACAATAAGCTGGCGCTCAATGCAGGCTGGGACGAGGAGACCCTGGCGGCCGAATTGCACGCGCTGAACGGCGACGGCTACGATCTCGGCGTCATCGGCTTCTCCGACGAGGAGTTGGACGCCCTGATGGCTCCCCTTGATGACGAAGGCGACGGCCAGGGAGAAGGTGACGAAGACGAAATCCCGGAACCGCCCGCCGATCCGGTGACGCGGCCCGGCGACCTGTGGATCTTGGGCAAGCATCGCCTGCTATGCGGCGACAGCACCAGCGCCACCGACGTGGAGCGCCTGCTGGGCGGGGCAAAACCGCATCTGATGGCCACAGATCCACCTTACGGGGTGCAATACGATCCCACCTGGCGGAACGAAGCCGGGGTGTCGTCATCGGCCCGCACCGGCAAGGTCGCCAACGACGACCGTGCCGACTGGCGCGAGGCCTGGGCGCTGTTTCCCGGCGAGGTCGCCTATGTCTGGCACGCGGCGATCTTCGCCAAGATCGTGGCCGACAGCCTGGAGGCGAATGACTTCAAGATCCGCGCCCAGATCATCTGGTCGAAAAATCGCTTCGTTTTGGGCCGAGGCGATTACCACTGGCAGCATGAGCCCTGCCAGCCCGCCGGTACGATGGTCCAGAAGGTCATTGAGCGCGGCTCCGGCTCCCAGCCGGCCCGGATCGCGGAGGTGCCGATCGAGACTCTGCGCGCCGGTGACTACGTGGTGTCTTACAATTCATACGAGAGCGTTGTTCGTCGCCGTGGTCGGCAGATCACTCGGTTTGGCGATCGCCAGTTTGAAGGGTTCATGCACACGATCTCGGCTGGTGGGCGGGTGACGCGGGCCACCCCTGAGCACCGTTTCACGGCGCGCCTAAACCCAGATGCTTCCGACAAACAGGTGGTCTACCTCATGCGCCGTGGCGATTGGTGGCGGGTCGGCCGGGTGGCGCTGTTCAACTCCCGTGGCTTTGGGCTCGCCACACGCTTGGCGGACAACAAGGCCGAGGAAGCATGGATCGTCTCCGTGCATGACAGTGCCGTCGAAGCACAATGCATGGAACAGATTCTGTCGTGCCGATACGGTATCCCGACAACGCATTGGGAGGTTGATAGCTGGGCACCCGAGCGTACAAGGTCCCCGGAGATGATTGCCAGCATCTACGCGAGCCTGAATCTCAGTGCTCTTACCGCGCGTGCGACGCTTCTGCTGCGCGATCATCGCCTTGAGCGGGATCATCCGTTCATTGCCGCTGATGACCAGTTGATGTTCTCCCGGAAGGCAACGCGACTGGTGCGGGCCTGTAACTTGCACGCAAAGATCATGCAGATTCCGAGGCCAACCACGGGCGATGACTTCGAATGGCTTGCTGTTACCGGTAATGATGCCACACCATTCAGTGGTCTGGTCTACTCAATGGACGTGGACAAAGACCTGCATTACGTCGCGGATGGCCTTATCACTCATAATTGCTGGTACGCCGTGCGCAAGACCGGCACCGGCCATTGGCAGGGAGCGCGGGATCAGGCCACGGTGTGGGCCATCGGCAACAATGGTGACGAGGACGAAGCCACGGTTCACGGCACTCAGAAGCCGGTGGAATGCATGCGCCGCCCCATCCTCAACAACAGCGCAGAGGGTGACGGGGTGTACGAGCCGTTCGCCGGCAGCGGCACCACGGTGATCGCCGCCGAAACCACAGGGCGCATCTGCTTTGCCATGGAGCTGAACCCGGCCTATGCCGACGTGATTGTCGGTCGCTGGCAGAAGCTGACTGCGCAGAAAGCCGTTCTGGATGGCGATGGCCGGAACTTTGACGATCTGTCCGCAGAGCGGAAGCCGTGAGACAGTCCCGCCGCATGTCGTTGACCGAGGCCGCCGCCAACGTGGTGATCGGCTACGCCATCGCGGTCGCTACCCAGGTGGCGGTGTTCCCGCTGTTCGGTATCCGCATCGCCATCTCGGACGATTTGGCCATCGGCGGGATCTTCGCCCTGGTGTCCCTGCTGCGCGGTTTCGTCCTGCGGCGGGTCTTCGAGCGGTTGCGGTGAGGACTTGGATTCGGGGGCGCTCGAATCTACTGTTCGAAATCGCGTCCAAGAAAGGTCTCGTTAGCCATGTCCAAGTCCGTCCTGTCGAAGTCCGTCCGCGAGGCCACCGGTTGCACCGCCGCCCAGGCCGATGCCGCCGTCGAAGCCATGCTGTCCACCATCATCGACGGTGTGAAGACCGACGGCAGCTTCCGCCTGATCGGCTTCGGCACTTTCGCCAAGGCCGAGCGCCCCGCGCGTCAGGGCCGCAATCCGAAGACCGGCGAGGCCATCGACATTGCCGCCTCCGCGAGCATCAAGTTCAGCACGGCGGCGGCGCTGAAGAAGAGCCTGTAATGCCTGTCGACGCTGACATCGTATCGCGCAGGGCGACCGGCCTGCTCCAGCGACATGGCAGCAAGGCAGTGGTGATGGCAGCAGAGGAAGCCGAAAGCGCGTCGAGGGCCGGGGATCTGCCGGCCCTCGATCTGGCTCTGATGGTGCTGACCGAGGTCGAGCGCCATCAGGCGGCAACGTCCAACTTGTAGACCCGGCCGCGCCCCTCGACCTTCTCGCTGGTGACGGCGAGACCCAGCTTCTTCTTCAAGGCCCCGGCGATGGCGCCCCGCACCGTATGGTGCGCCCACCCGAATTCGGAGCTGATCTCCTCGATGCTGGCCCCCTCGGGACGCTTCAGCAGGGCGATCAGCGCCTCCTGCTTGGTGCCCTCGCGGGTCTTGCGGGCGGGTTTGGCGTCGGGCGCGCCGAGGGCCTCCGTGGGAGGGGTTTGAGGGGCGTCGGCCGTGTCCGTCGCCGGTTCCTCTTCCGGCGCCGTGTCGATGCCCGTGGGCGCGGTGTCGGACTCGATGCCCAGCGCCACATAGGCGGCGGCGGTGGCGCGGAGCGTCAGCGGGGTCCCGTCCTCGTCCTCGCGCCAGATTGGGGCGCCCGGTTCGGCGGGGATTTCCTCGGCCAGTTCCTTCTTGATCAGGCTGTTCAGGACCATGTTGACGGCGCCGCCCTTCAGGGACGCGGTGACGGGCAGCAGGCAACCGCCCTCGCGGGCGCAGGCGACGGACAGGATGACGGCTTGGGTATCGGACAGCGACATGGTGATTCCCTCCGGGGTGCAGTGCGGGCCAGTCCCGCGCCTGTACCACCCCGAGCCCCGCCAGCGTGAAGCCGGTCGGGGCGGTGCGGAGCCTGATCGGCTACTCGGCGAATTCGCCCTCGTGGAAGGCGCTGTCGGTGATCCGCTTCAGCATCTCGGCGTAATGCCCGAGGGTGCCGACATGGCCCCAGTTGATCTCATCCGGGGACCAGTTGAAGTGGTCGGCGATCAAGGTTTGCAGCCGGGCCAGCATGGCGTCGAATTCGACCTTCTTGGCAATGAAGGCGTCGATGGCCTGGGTGTTGTCGCCGCGCTTGCTCATGGTGTCCTCCGTTGTTCGTGGGACCATCAATCACTCTGCGGGCGACACACATCAACCGGATAAGTGTCTTCTTTCATTGCTTTATCGAGCGACCTCCAGCCATGGGATTATCCGTCCGCGAATACGCCCGCAGGCGCGGCGTCAGCCATACCGCCGTGCGCAAGGCTGTGCAGACGGGGCGCATTCCCCAGGAACCGGACGGCACCATCGACCCGGCCAAGGCCGACGCCGCCTGGGATGCCCGGACCGATCCGGCCAGGAAAATGCCGTCGGCCCCGGTGCCGACGGCAGCAATCGCCCCGCCGCTGGCCGCCCCTGGTCCGAAGCCGACAGCATCGCCACCGCCACCCGCACCCTCCGGCGCCACCTTCGCCCAGGCGCGGACCATGCACGAGGTGGCCAAGGCGCAGAAAGCCCGTCTCCAGGTGGATCGCCTCAAGGAGGAGGTGGTCGACCGGGCGCGGGCCTCGGCGCTGGTGTTCAAGCTAGCCCGCCAGGAACGCGATGCCTGGATCACCTGGCCAGCCCGGGTCGCGGCGCAGATGGCGCTGGAGGCCGGGATCGACGCCCACACCATGCAGACCCTGCTGGAAACCTATGTGAGGGATCACCTTGGGGAACTCGCCGCCCTTGAGCCGAATTTCCGATGACACCCTGGGCTTCCGGGGATCGGACATCCTGCTCCAGGCATGGCGTGACGGATTGCGGCCCGATCCTCTGCTGACCGTGTCGGAATGGGCCGACCGCCACCGGGTGCTGTCCAGCCGCGCCTCCGCCGAGCCGGGCCGTTACCGCACATCGCGCACGCCGTATTTGCGCGAAATCATGGACTGCCTGTCGCCGTCACATCCCTGCCGGCGGGTGGTGTTCATGAAGGGCGCCCAGGTCGGGGCGACCGAGGCTGGCAACAACTTTCTCGGCTTCATCATCCACCATGCCCCCGGCCCGGTGCTGGCGGTGCAGCCCACCGTCGAGATGGCCAAGCGCAACTCGCGCCAGCGCATCGACACCCTGATCGACGAAAGCCCCATCCTGCGGGAACGGGTCAAGCCGGCCCGCTCGCGCGACGCCGGCAACACCATGCTGTCGAAGGACTTCCCCGGTGGCACCCTGGTGATGACCGGGGCCAACAGCGCCGTCGGCCTGCGATCCATGCCGGCGCGCTACCTGTTCCTGGACGAGGTGGACGCCTATCCCGCGTCGGCCGACGAGGAGGGCGACCCGGTGGCGCTGGCCTGCGCCCGCATGGCCACCTTCGCCCACCGCGCCAAGGCGTTCCTGGTCTCAACGCCCACGATTCGCGGGTTGTCGCGGATCGAGCGGGAATTTGAGGCATCGGACCAGCGCCGTTTTTTCGTGCCGTGCCCCCATTGCGGCGAAATGCAATGGCTGAAGTTCGAGCGGCTGAAATGGGACAAGGGCCAGCCGGCCTCCGTCCATTACCTGTGCGAGTCCTGCGACCAGCCGATCACCGAATCGGCCAAGGCATCCATGCTGGCGGCAGGCGTTTGGCGGGCCACGGCGGTAGCCGAGGATCCCGGCACCGTCGGCTTTCACATCTCGGCGCTGTACTCGCCGCCGGGCTGGCAGTCGTGGGAGAGCATCGCGCGGCTGTGGGAAGCGGCTCAAGGCTCCGACGACGCGCTCCGGGTGTTCCGCAACACCGTGCTGGGCGAAACCTGGGTCGAGAGCGGCGAGGCTCCCGATTGGCAGCGCCTCTACGACCGCCGCGAAACCTGGACCAACGGCACCGTGCCCGCTGGCGGGCTGTTCCTCACCGCCGGGGCCGACGTCCAGAAGGACCGCGTCGAGATCGACGTCTGGGCCTGGGGCCGAAACCTCGAAAGCTGGCTGGTCGACCATGTCGTCATCGACGGCGGGCCGGAACATGCCGAAACCTGGGCGGCGCTGGAGCGGGTGCTGGGCCAGACCTGGACCCATGCCAGCGGCGCGGCCCTGAAGATCGCCCGTCTGGCCATCGACAGCGGTTACGAATCCTCGGCGGTCTATACCTGGGGCCGCCGGATGGGCGTCGGCCAGGTCTCGCCGATCAAGGGCGTCGAGGGCTTCAACCGTTCCAGCCCGGTGTCCGGCCCGACCCTGGTCGATGCCACCGAGGGCGGCAAGAAGGTGCGCCGTGGTGCCCGCCTCTGGACGGTGGCGGTGTCCACTTTCAAGACCGAAACCTACCGGTTCCTCCGCCTCGAGCGTCCCACCGACGAGGAACTGGCCGAGGGCGTCCGTTTCCCGGCCGGAACGGTGCATCTGCCATCGTGGGCGGACTCGGAGTGGTGCAAGCAGTTTGTCGCTGAGCAGCTGGTGACGGTCAAGAACCGCCGCGGCTTCTCCAAGCTGGAATGGCAGAAGCTGCGCGAGCGCAACGAGGCGCTGGATTGCCGGGTCTATGCCCGCGCCGCCGCCTGGATTGCCGGTTCCGACCGCTGGCCCGAAGCCAAGTGGCGGGATCTGGAGGCTCAGATCGAAGCCGCGGCAAACCCTGACGCCATGGCTCCTGAAGAGGCTGAAGCTGGTCAGATCCGGCGGGCCAATAGGCGCCCGCGGCGGGTGTTCCAATCCAGCTACATGGGCTGATCTCGGATTTCACGGATGCCAGCTTGGCTTCATGATATGGCGCGCCGAGCCAGGATCTCGCTTGGGAGGATCTTGTTGCGACGGAAGCTATCGTCGCGCTATACCGCCTTTCGGCAGGCCTGAAGTCTCGTTCCCAATTGAGGAATGTCGATTAATGTTTGGATCCGCCTCTGGCAGTATCGTCCCCATCGTACTCTTGCTAATCTCCAACGTCTTCATGACGTTTGCCTGGTACGGCCACTTAAAATTTACCAGCAAGCCTCTGTGGATGGTGGTGCTTGTAAGCTGGGGTATCGCCCTAATTGAATACTGCTTTGCTGTGCCGGCCAACCGCATCGGCCATGGCACCTATTCCGCGGCCGAATTGAAGACCATACAAGAGGTCATCACCCTCATGGTCTTCGCCCTTTTTTCTGTGCTCTACCTTGGCGAGCGGCTCACCATTAACCACGGCATAGGTTTTCTGCTCATCTGTCTGGGTGCCTTTTTCGTCTTCAAGGCGCCGATCCCATAATGTGCCCCACAGCAGGGGCCTCTCCTAAGGCTACCTCTTAAGTGGATTCTCTACCTTAATTGATCGCCTTCTTGCGGCGACCATTGCGATGGCTGGCCAATGGTCCGCGCCGACGGTCGGCAAACCAGGACAGAACCCGCCGCACATGGGCGTCGTTGATGTCCTGGGGATCAAACGGCTTCCCGTACCATTTGAGCATCTGATGATGTTCTTCGTGGGTAGGATTGAGCATCGCTTCGAGAAAATCCATGAAGCCGGAAGACCCTCCAACATCATCGGGGGGACACCGCCTGGCGCCATCGACGAACACGGGGTAGTCGATCTCGGCATCGCCGTCCCGCACGGATTCAATGACGATGTCGTGCTGCCAGTTGTCACCGAAATCGTAAGTGTAGAGGAATCGCCCGACACCTCGCTCGACCAGCGTCTTGAGGCGGATGCTTTTGGCGTTGTAGGTCTTGCGCGCGTACATGTCATCGTCGGGATAGGGCTCGCTGTAAATCTTGTCCCCAACCCGGAATTCAAACAGGTGCTCGCATTGCCAGCCCATGGCCACCTGGATGATGTCGTGCACCCCCATCAAGCTGGTCGATAAAGGGACATCAACCCGTCGCCAGATCTTGGGCTCGATGTCTTGAAGTTCGATCCGGATCCGGGCGATCGGTTCGATCATGCGCCACCTTTTTGAATTCTTTCGTTGCCATACGGTATCCGGCGACCCGTGCCCGCATCAATCGCGCACATCAAATTTTCTCTGCCATGCGCAGCCTTGCTGCTGTCGGGGATGATCCATGACCATCGACGAACTGAAGGCCGAGCGTGAGAGAGTGCTGGCCCGGCGCAATGCGCTGGTCAGCCGGGTCACTGTCGGCGACCGCACCGTCCAATACGATCTGGCCCAGGCCGCCAAGGTGCTGGCCGATCTCGACCGCCGTATTGCCCAGGCCGAGGGCACGGGCCGGCGTCGCCACATCCTGACCGTCGCCAGCAAGGGCCTGTAGACCATGCTCGGCAGTATCCGCCGCAAGGTGGGCGCCTGGCTGGGCGGGTTTGAGGCCGGCATGGGCAACCGCCGGCTGAAGGGCTTCCAGCCCACCCGCGCCCATCTAAACACCCTGATCGCCGCAGCCGGGCCGGACATCACGGCGCGTGCCCGGCATCTGGTCCGTAACAACGGCTATGCCGCCAACGCCATCGAAAGCTGGGCCGGCAACGTGGTCGGCGCCGGGATCAAGCCGTCCTCGCTGATCGCCGATCCCGCCCTGAAGGCCGAGGTGCAGAAGCTGTGGCTGACCTGGACCGACGAGGCCGACGCTGAGGGCCTGACCGATTTCTACGGCTTGCAGCGCCGTGCCGCCCGCGAAGTATTCATCACCGGAGAGGTGTTCTTCCGCTTTCGTCCCCGCCGGCCCGAGGATGGGCTGGCGGTGCCGCTGCAATTGCAGATGCTGCCCTCAGAAATGCTGCCGCTGACTAGGAACGAGACCCTGCCCGGCGGCAATGTCGTTCGCCAGGGCATCGAGTTCGACCGCATCGGCCGCCGCGTCGCCTATCACTTCCTGCGCCGCCATCCCGGCGACGTCACCGATCCCGGCATGGCCGGCGAGGTGGTGCGGGTGCCGGCCAGCGAGATCATCCATGTGATGGATCCGGTGGATGCCGGCCAGTTGCGCGGTGTCTCCCGGTTCGCGCCGGCCATCGTCAAGATGTTCCTCCTCGACCAGTACGACGACGCAGAACTCGACCGCAAGAAGGTGGCGGCGATGTACGCCCTGTTCGTCACCACGCCGTCGCCGGGAGAGCCGTTCGACATTGCCGAAGACGCCGGCACCGGTGACCGGGTGATGGACGTTCAGCCCGGCCAGGTGGTGATGCTGGAACCAGGTGAGCAGATCCAGACCTCGGCCCCCGCCGATGTGGGCGGCTCCTACGAGGCGTTCCAGTACCGGACGCTGCTGCAGATCGCCGCCGCCCTGGGCGTGCCCTACGCTTACCTGTCCAACGACATGCTGAAGGCCAATTACTCCAACTCGCGGCTGGCGCTGCTGGAGTTCCGCCGCCGCATCGACGCCTGGCAGCATGCAGTCATGGTATTCCAGCTTTGCCGGGCCGTCTGGCAGCGGTGGATGGATATCGCCGTGATGTCCGGGGCGCTGTCCATCAAGGGCTATGAGCCGAACCGAGCCGGCTTCATCGCCTGTTCCTGGCTGCCGCCCAAATGGGACTGGGTCGATCCGCTGAAGGACGCCAAGGCCGAGATCGAGCAGATCAATGCCGGCTTGAAAAGTCGCACCCAGGCCCTGGCCGAGCGTGGTTTCGACGCCGAGCAGGTGGATGCCGAGATCGCCGCCGACCGGGAACGGGAACAGCGGTTGGGGCTGGTGTTTTGCGCAACGCCGTCACCGCTTCCCGGCGGCGACGCTCCTATTCAAACGGGTCCATGAGCGCAACTCCGGTGGGTTCGAAGTGCCGCACATTGCGGGTGACCACGGTCAGCCCATGTTCCAGAGCGGTGGCGGCGATCAGCAGATCGGCCCCATCGTTGCCGATGCGGGCGCTGAGGTTGCCCCATCGGCGGGCGATCCGGGTATCCACCGGCAGAATGCGATCCCCATAGATCTGAATGGTGCGGTCGAGCCAGCTTTCCAGCGCTTCGGCGAAGGCGGGATCTTTCCCCCTCTGGCGGACAATGCCCCGCTCGATCTCGCCGATGGTCACCGCACTCAGGAAGATGTCATCTGCTGCCTTGCCGGTGAGCCAGCGAACCACGTTGGGGTTCCGATCCCGCTTGCGCAGTTCAGACAGCACCACGGTGTCGAGCAGGAACATCAGAATTCGACCTCACGCAGCGTGATCGGCTGACGCTCGAACTCCACATCACCCTGCGGCATGGCCAGCAGATGGTCGACGAACGACGGAGTGCCGGAATCGTGCCGGTGATGCAGCCGTTCGTATTCCTGAACCGACAGTACGACGACGGCGGGCTTGCCTCGCTTGGTGACGGTCTGCGGACGCCCGTGCAGGGCCGCATCGACCACGGCGCTGAAGCTGTTCTTGGCATCCTGAAGGGACCAACGCGGTTCCGGCATTGCTTTCATCCTGGCCAGCTAAACTAGCCAGATAGTGGGGCTGCGGTCCCGTCCTGTCAAGGTAACGCCCTCACCATGCACGATTTGCCACACCTTGCGGCCCGTCTCTACGGGACGCCGCTGCTGGTCGCCCGCGCCAAGCTGGATGCGATCCTGGGCGCCCTTGCCCCTCGGCTGGCCGGGCAGGCGATTTCGTTCGACGGGGATGCGGCCTCGGCCACCGATGTGGCGGTGACGCCCGACGGTATCGCGATTATCCCGGTGATCGGCACCCTGGTGGCGCGGTCGGGATACCTCGGCGCGGCCAGTGGCCTGGCCGCCTATTCCGACATCGCCGATGCCATCGAGGCGGCAGCGACCGATCCCGGCATCCGCGCCATCCTGCTGGACGTGGATTCCTCTGGCGGCGAGGTTGGCGGGCTGTTCGATCTGGTCGACCACATCCAGGCCATCCGTGCCCAATGCGGCAAGCCCATCTGGGCGGTGGCCGACGAGGCGGTCCTGTCGGCGGCCTACGCCATCGCCTGCACCGCCGACCGCCTCTACGTCACCCAGACCGGCGAGGTCGGCTCCATCGGCGTGGTGGCGGTCCACCGCGACGAATCCGGGGCCGACGCTCAGGCGGGGTTGGCCTGGACCTTCGTCCATGCCGGGGCGGCGAAGGTCGATGGCAACCCGCATCAGCCGCTGTCCGATTCGGCCCGCGCCACGCTCCAGGCCGACGTGGACGCCCTCTACGGGAAGTTCACCACCCTGGTGGCCGAGCGGCGGCGGCTGTCTCCCGACGCAGTGCGGGCCACCGAGGCTGCGGTCTATCGCGGTGACCAGGCGGTGGCCGCCGGGCTGGCCGACAAGGTCGGCACCCTGCGCGTTGCCCTGGCTGATCTCGGCGCCGCGCTGGCCCGACCCACCGTTTCCCGTCCCATCGCCGCCCGAAAGGAAGTTCCGATGTCCGAACCCCAGGGGGAAGTCCCCATCACCGCTGCTGCACCCCAGCCGCAGCAGGTTCCCTCTGCCGATCTGGAGCAGCGCCTGCGCGCCGAATATTCCGAGATCAGCGCCATCGCCGCCCAGGCCGCCCGCCTCGGCGTCACCATCGATCCCGCCGAGGCCATGGCCAAGGGCATTCGTCCCGAGGCGCTGCGCCGCACCGTGCTGGATCAACTGGCCGAGCGGTCCGACGCCACCGACGTGGTGGCAGCCGCTCTACCAGTCGCAGCCCCCAAAGCGGACATCGAAAGCCCCATCGTCCGGCGTGCCCGCGAAGCCGCCGCCCGCAAGTAAGGAACCGCCACCATGCCTGTGCTGACCGCTCCGCCCACCCTGGGCGACCTGCTGAAATTCGAGTGCAATCCCAGCTATGGCCGCGAGACCGTGACGCTGAAGGCCGGCATTGCCTATCCTTTGGGCGCGGTACTGGGCCGCATCACCGCCAGCGGCGAATACCGCCTGTCGCCCGCCGCCGAGGTGGCCGGGGACGAGGGGGCCGAAACCGCCATTGCCGTGCTGCTGGACGCGGTGGATGCCAGCGGCGGCGCCGTCACCGGCCTGATCGCCGCCCGTGGCCCGGTCATCCTGGCCGAAGCCGCCCTGGCGTTCGACGCCTCGGTCGACCAGCCCGCCGAACGCACCGCCAAGATTGTCCAGCTTGCCACTGTGGGTCTGGTTGCCCGCGCCACCGTCTGATCGGAGCCTTTCCCATGAACGCCATCATCAACCCCTTCGACGCGGGCGGCTATTCGCTCGCCGAGATGACCCAGGCCATCAACATCCTGCCCAACCTCTACACCCGGCTGGGCCAGATGGGGCTGTTCCGCTTCGAGGGTGTCACCCAGCGCAGCGTCATCATCGAGCAGGCCGAGGGTGTCCTCAACCTGCTGCCCACCGTGCCGCTGGGTGGCCCGGCCACGGTCGCCAACCGCGACACCCGCTCCATGCGGTCCTTCACTGTGCCGTGGATTCCCCACGACGATTCCATCACCCCCCAGGACGTCCAGGGCGTGCGCGGCTTCGGCGTCGCCGATGCCGCCGATCCCCTGGCCACCGTCATGGAGCGCAAGCTGACCCGCATGCGGAGCAAGCATGCCCAGACCCGCGAGTTCATGGAGGTCAACGCCCTGAAGGGCATCGTCCGTGATGGCGGCGGGTCCACCCTGTACGACTACTTCAGCGAGTTCGGCCTGAGCCGCCAGCAGGTGGATTTCGCTCTCGGCACCGCCACCACCAATGTCCAGGCCAAGATCCGCGAGGTGCTGCGTAAGGTCGAGACCGAGTTGAAGGGCGAGACCATGACCAGCGTGCTGGCCCTGGTCTCCCCGGAATTCTTCGACAAGCTGATCGGCCATGCCAAGGTCGAGACGGCCTACCAGTTCTTCTCGTCGGCCGGCGCCCAGCCGCTGCGAGAGGACGTGCGCCGCCGCTTCCCCTTCGCCGGCATGGTGTTCGAGGAATACAACGCCACCGTCACCCTTTCCACCGGCCAGACCGAAACCCTGATCCCGGCCGGCGAGGGTATCGCCTTTCCGCTCGGCACCATGGACACCTTCGTCACCTATGGCGCCCCGGCCAACCTGATCGAGACGGTCAACACCCTGGGCGTGCCCATGTACGCCCGCCAGTTGGCCCGCCAGGACGGCAGCGCCATCGACGTCAAGACCGAGGCCTCCATCCTGCCGGTCAACAAGCGCCCGCGTCTGGCGGTTCGCCTGCTCTCGGGCAATTGATGACCGCCTTCGCCGATGCTATCGACGACCTGTTCTCTGATCCGAACATGGCCGTCACCGTCAGCTACCAGGGCAGCCCCGTGCGTGCCCTGGTGCGGCGGCCCGACCGCGAGGTCGAATTCGCCGATATTGCCGTGCATACGGCGACGGCGGTGTTCGAGATCCGGCGGCGGGACGTTCCCGAACCCCAGGCGGGAGATGTGATCATCCATGACGGCGACAGCTTCGTCGTCCAGGGCGAACCCCGCCTGGATGCCGAGCGGCTGGTGTGGACCATCACCGTGAGGCCGACATGAGGGTGCTTGCCGCCATCCGGGGCGATCTCACCCGCGTCATGGCCGACGAGGTGAAAGCGACCGAACGGGCCGCCAGTTCGGCCATGCGCGATGCCACCAACGGGCTGAAGCTGGACCTGCGTGCCCAAGTCACCGGTGCCGGCCTTGGCCAGCGGCTGGCCAATAGCTGGCGGTCGCAGACCTATCCGGCTTCCGGCGAGTCCCTGTGCCCCGCCGGGCTGGTGTGGAGCAAGGCGCCCCATATCATCCGGGCCTTTGACGAGGGCGCCACCATCCGCTCGGCCGACGGCTTCTGGCTGGCGGTGCCCGGTCCCGGCTGCCCGGCCCGCATCGGCAAGAAACGCCCGACGCCCCGGCTGGTCGAGGAGCGGCTCGGCATTCCGCTCCGCTTCGTCTACCGCAGGGGCGGCCCGTCGCTGCTAGTGGCCGACGACATGCGGGCGCGGACGGGCAAGCGTGGCGGCTTCGCCAGGTCCAGGACCGGGCGCAATGCCGCCACCGCCATCATGTTCCTGCTCTATCCGCAGGTGACCTTGCGCAAACGTCTCGACATCAACAGGGCCAAGGGGGCGGCCGAGCGGCGGCTGGTCACCACACTGGTCTCGGCGCTGGGGAAGAACGATGGCTGACTCTCCCCGCGAGACCGCCATGAAGGCGCTGGCGGCGCTGCTGACCGGCATTCCCGATGCGACCGTTCGCCGCAACGAGCCGCTGGCGGCCAAGATTCCGGCGGGCGGGCTGATCACCCTGTTCGACGGCAGCGGCGCCGAGCCGGACATGCTGCTGTCGCCGCCCGCCTACATCCACAGCCGCCGCGCCGAGATCGAGGTGGTGGTGCAGGGAGCCACCCCGGAAGACCGCGACGGGATGCTGGACGGCATCCTCACCCTCATCGGCGACCGGCTGGCGGCCGATCCTACCCTCGGCGGCTCGGTGGATCTGACAATGCCGGAGCCGCCGGAATTCATCACCGAGGCGATCGACGGCGCCGCTGGCCTCAAGGGGGCCAAGGTCATCGTCGTCCTCGAATACACCGCCGACTCGCCGCTCGGCTGATCCAGACAAAGGAACCGGTCCCATGTCGAAGACGCGCGCCTACGGCGCCGACTGCATCCTGCTGGCCGCCTTCGAGGCGGCCTATGGCACCATGCCGGCCGACGGCTACACCAGGCTGTCCTTCAAGGAAACCAGCCTGGGCGCCGAGCGGCCGCTGGGTTACGACCCGCTGCTGGGCCAGGGCCGCGACGCCCAGGACCCGTTCTACGAGGCGGTCAAGGACGAGGGCGAATTCGGTGTGCCGCTCGATCTGCGCAGCCTCGGCTTCTGGCTGAAGGGACTGCTCGGCGCCCCCGCCACCAGTGGCGATGCCGGCACCGGCTTCACCCACGCCTTCACCTCGGGCGGCGCGCTGCCGAGCCTGGCCCTCGAAATCGGCCATCCGACCCTGGCCACGCCCAAGTTCTTCCGCCACTCGGGCGCCAAGCTGGGCAGCCTCGCCGTCGACATGGCCCGCTCCGGACCCGCCAACGCCACCATCGCGGTGATCGCCCAAGGCGAGAGCGAGTCCGCCACCACCATCGATGCCGCACCGGCCGGCTTCGCCCTGCGCCGCTTCAGCCAGGGCAGCGGCAGCATCCTGGTGGGCGGCCAACCGCTGGCCAATGTGGTCGGCGGGCGCCTGTCGTTCTCCAACAATCTCGAGCCGGTCGAGACCATCCGCTCCGACGGCCTGATCGACGGTGTCGATGAGACCGAGGCCACCGCCGAGGGCTCGGTCGAGGTGCGCTTCGGCACCGATGCCACGCTGACCAGTGCCATTGCCGCGGAAAGCCCGGTCGAGATGCAATACGGCTTCACCATCCCCGGCACCGATTATGCCCTGCGCTTCCATCTTCCCCGCGTCTTTCTGCCCAAAAAGAAGCAGGAGATCAAAGGCCCCGGCGGCATCCAGGCGGCCTACGACTGGCGTGCCGCCCGTGATCCGGTGGCGGGGTATCTGCTGCGCGTGACCCTGGTCAACGACGTCCCCGCCTATTGATGCGGGCGATGGGATTGGACGTATTCGCGCAGGGCCGCGTCGATGCGCGACTGCCATCCCGGCCCAGTCGCCCGGAAATATTCCAGCACACCGGGATCAAGGCGCAGGCTGACCATCTGCTTCGGGTTGGGAGACTTCGGCCGCCCACCCTTCCGGACCAGCTTCTCGCCCTGGTACAGGTCGGCGGAGGCAAACCATTCCTCGGTCAGCTCGGGGGCGTCGTCGGGGTCAACCCAGGTGCTTTCGCCAGATGGCTTCTTCGGCTGCATGGCCATGCCTCATTGAAATGATGCGCCGCGCCCCATCGCGCGGTGTCCAGACTACCACCACGAAACGACCGTCGAGATAGCCGGCGGTGATCAGGCGCACTTCGCCGTATTCCGCCCTGTCGTCTGGCCGTGTGTAGTGCGTTCCCGCGAATACCTGTTCAGCGTCGGCGAAATCGAGCCCCCGCTCCGCGAGGGTCTTGATCCGCTTGGTCTCGTCCCAGGTATCCATGGGGTTAATGTAGGGACGGAAACCCGTCCTGTCAAAGATTTAGTATCTACAGAAACGGGGTGCCGCCCCATGATCCGTCTGTGCCTGCCCAAGGAGCCCTATTGGCTCGATCTTCCGTTCGGCGTGCGGCTCCACGTCCGCCCGCTGACCACCGCCACCTATGAGGCCGCCCGCATCAAGGGCTGGCGCAAGGCCCGTGCGATTGCCCGCGAGTTCGCCGATCTCAAGGCGGTCGGCGGCGACGTCTCCGGCCTGCCCGATCTGCGCGACGACGATGCCGTGGCGGGGTTCTCGCAACTGCTGTTCGCGCAGGCGCTGGCCCGCACAGCCATCCTGGATTGGGAGGGGGTGCTGGAGGCCGAAGGCGCTCCGGCTGCGGTGTCCGACACCCATGTCGCCGATCTGATGCTGATCCAGGGCGTGGCCGAGGCCTTCGTCGGCCTCTACACCGCGCCCCATGAGGCGGTGCTCGCCGAGGGAAACGCCTCCAGGCCCGCAGCCGATGGCACTTCGGCGGCGGGCCGGGATACTGCCGCCAGTGCCACGACGACGGTGCCCCCTGCGCCGGTGACGGAAGCTGCCCCACCGACCTGAACGAACCCCGCACCGAACAGGGCTGGCAGGCCTGGGAGATGCTGATGCGCGCCGACCCGGCCCACTTCGACATCGCCGGCCTGCTCGCCCATGGCCGTGCGCTGGGCTTCGACGAGTGGGCGCTGGCCCTGCTGCTGCCGTTCGCGGAAGCGGGAATGCGCGAGGCCCTGGCCGAAAGAGATCGTGAATGAGCGAGGCGAAGTCCGAGCGCGGGCGCATTGAGCGCCCCGGAGCGTAGCGGAGGAGCCAAGCGCGCGGAGGCGCGCGCCCGGCGATTGAGGGACAACGAATGACTGCCGCCCGCACCGTCTCCATCCGCCTTGCCCTCGAAGACGGCGAGGTGTTCCGCCGCGCCCTGATGCAATTGGGCGAGGACGGCCGCCGGGCGCTGGAGCGGATCGAGCGGGCGGCACAGCCGGCGTCGAAGGCGCTGCTGGCGATCAACGAGGTCGGCCAGGGCGTGCGCGGCGTGGTCGAGGGCATGGCCGGGCGGATGGGCCTGTTCGGCGATGCGCTGATGGCCACCGGGCGCACCGGTCTGATCGCCGCGGCAGCGGTGGGCGCCGTCGGCGCCGCCCTGGTGCAGGGCGTGCGCGAGATGGAATCCGCCGACCAGTCGCTGCGCCGGCTGGAGGCGGTGCTGAAGGCGACCGGCGCCGCCTCGGGGCTGACCGCCGGCCAACTGGCCGCGCTGGCCGACGAGATGGAAACCGGCACGCTGGCCACCGCCGAGGGGGTGATGGATGCGTCCGCCGTCATGGCGACCTTCCGTTCGGTCTCGGGCGACACCTTCACCCGCGCCATCCGGCTGGCCCAGGACCTGTCGGCAGTGTTCCGCCAGGATCTGTCGTCCTCGGCCACCCAGTTGGGCAAGGCGCTGGAGGACCCCATCGAGGGCATCTCTGCGCTGAAGCGGGTCGGGGTGTCGTTCTCGGCCACCCAGAAGGAGGTGATCCGCACGCTGGTCGAAACCGGCGATGTCGCCGGTGCCCAAAGGATCGTGCTCGACGCCCTGGAGCAACAGGTCGGCGGCGCGGGGGCGGCGGAAGCGGCGGGTCTGACCGGGGCCGCCCACCATCTCGCCGCCGCCTGGGGCAACCTGCTCGAAGAAATCGCCCGCACCAGCACGGTGGGAAGGGGCGCGCAAGGCGTGCTGCACGACCTGACCGGCATGGTCGACGGGATCCGCGACCTGCTGAAGGGCCCCGACATCGCAGCAGGGGTGGCGGCCAAGAGCCGGCAACTGGTCGAGGTCGAGGGCCGGATCGCCGAATACCAGGGCATCGGCGTCACCGGCCGCCGCATGGCGGAGTTGCGCCGGCAGGCCGACTTGCTCCGCCGCGACATCGACACCCTGGTCGAGAAGGGCCGCACAGAGGTGGCGGCGTTCGAAGCCGAGCGTGACCAGGCCGAATCAGGTCGCCAGGCGGCCGAGCGCGATCGCAATGCCGAGGCCATGTCGGTGCGGCTGAAGGCGCTGGAGGAGGAGAAGGTCAAGGCGGCCACCGATGCCGCTGGCAAGATCGCAGCCATCGAGACCCAACTGGCCCGCGACATAGAGGGTGCGCGCAAGAAGGCACCGCTGCCGGGGGTCGACGCGGGCGATGTCGACCGCGAAATCGCCCTGCTGCGGCAGGTGGCGGCACGCAAGGTCGAGGCCATCGAGAAGCCGCTGGCCGAGGCCCGCCTCCGGGCCGCCGAGCAGACGGCCAAGGTGCTCGACGATCTCCAGCGGGAATTGTCCGCCCCATGGCAGCCCCGGCAGGCCGCCATTGACCCGTCGGTGTCGCGACTGCCCAAGGAGGCCTCCGCCACCGACCGCGCCGAGGCTGCCCGACTGGCCGGGGATCTGTTCGACCAGAAACAGGCGCTCGACGAATTGCAGCGGGCGCTGAAGGAGGAAGCCGACGCCCGGGCGCGGGGCAAGGAACTGGTCCGTCAGCACCGCACCGCCGAGCAGGAATACGCCGACACATTGCGTGATCTGAACGACCTGCTGGCCCAAGGCGCGCTCGATGCCGACAGCCATGCCCGCGCCATCGAGGCGGCCGAGAAGCGCAAGCTGGCCGCGTCCAGGGAATGGTCGGACGGCGCCAAGCGCGCCTTGGCGGCCTATGTCGAGGATTCGTCCGATGCCGCCCGTGGTGCCAAGCGCGCCGTCACCGGCATGCTGAAATCCAGCGAGGATGCCTTCGTCAAATGGGCCACCACCGGCAAGCTGGCGGCGGGCGACCTGTTCAACACCCTGGCCGAGGAGGCCTTGCGCGCCGCCTGGCGCATGGCGGTGGTGGCGCCCTTGTTCGGCGGGGCCAGCGGCGGGCTGTTCGGCGGCCTGATCGCCGGCATCGGCAGCTTCTTCTCCGGCACCGGTTCAGCCGGGCCCAGCGGCGGTGGCTCCGTTCCGGTCCCCAGCACCGGCAACTTCGCCATCGCCCATACCGGCGGACTGATCGGGCTTGACCGGCTCGACACTCGCGCGTTCAGCCCCTCGGTCTTCGCCAACGCGCCGAAATTCCACGGCGGTGGTCTGGTGGCCGGAGAGCGCCCCATCGTTGCCCGCGTCGGCGAGGGCGTCTTCACGCCCCGGCAGATGGACAATGCCGACCGTATCCTGAATACCGCCTTGTCGCAGCCGGCGGCGGTGGGCGTGGTGGTCACGGTCAACAACAACGCCTCGGGCACCCAGGCCCGCGCCGAGCAATCCCAGGGGCCGGACGGCCGCATCCATCTCGACATCATCGTCGAGGAGATCGAAGGCCGCATGAGCCGCCGCATCGGCCGCGGCGAAGGCATGGCCCCGGTGCTGGAGCATCGCTACGGGCTGAACCCGGCGGCGGGGGCTTATCGGTGAGCGGTCAGGATTCGATGTGGCGTTCGCTGTCCATAGAATGGTGCAGCACGCGCACGACGAAGATGCCGGGATCCTCGACCAGATAGTAGATCACATGCGCGGCATGGGCGTGGCGCAGCAATCCTTGCCGGGAAAGGCCGGACGGCCGTCCCAGCCGGGGATTGTCGGCCAGCATCCGCAGGCAGCCGGATAGATCGAGGTAATAGGCGTCTGCCTGGGCTTCGCCGAAGCTGCGGTAGGAATAGACGTAGATCTCGGCCAGATCGCCGTCGGCGGCATTGGAAAGGACGTAGTCAGCCATTCCGCAGGCGGGCCTTGGCCTCGGCCATGATGTCCTCGGCCTTGCGTGGGCTGCGCCCGCTCTCCAGCCCCTCGGCGATGGCGGCCTCCAGCGCCTGGGCGCGCCGCTGGTCGTGGCGGATCAGGTCGCGGATGTAGTCGCTGGCATTGGCGTACTCGCCGCCTTTGATCTGGGATTCCACCCAGTCCCGCATGGGATCGGGCAGGGAAACGTTCATGGTCGCCATGGGCACCTCCTGTCGGGGCCAATATGGCATTGTTTGCCAAAGAATGCCATTAACCGGATGGGCCTGATGACCACGCTCGTTTCCTGGCCCGCCCGGCTGCCGCTGCCCACCTTCGACGGCTACGCCCTCGAACCCCAGGACGCCACGTCGCGCACCGACATGGAGGCGGGGCCGGCGCGCCAGCGCCGCCGCTTCACCGGCACGCCCACCCGTATCCCGGTGCGCTGGCGCTTTCGGGATGTGGACTTCGCCACCTTCGAGGCATGGTTCCGCCTGAAGCTGGCCGATGGCGCCGATTGGTTCGCCATCTCCCTGCTGGGCGGAATCGGCATCGCCGCCCACGAGGCCCGTTTCGTCGGCCAGGGCAACGCCCCCTACAAGGCGGTGCCCGGCCGGGGCGGGGTCTGGATCGTCACCTCGGTGCTAGAAATCCGTGAGCGCCCCATGCTCGATGAGGGGGCGCTGGACATCCTGCTGGCCGAGGACGTGAGCGGCCTGCTGGCCGCCATCGACGCCCTGCATTCCACCGTCCATGCCGGCCTCCCCGGCGCGAACCCCTGGTAGGCACCATGACCCTGCAATCGGATTTGAATGCCGCCGTCGCCAAGGTGACGGCGGACGGCAGCCTGCTGCACCGCATCGTCCACGGTCCCGCCGACGGGGGCGACAGCTTGGTGATCACCGAGGGCGGGCCGGTCAAGACGCTGGCCCGGGTGGTGGCCGATGCCGAAGCCCTGATCGCCAACCAGGCCGGCGACCTGACCGAGGCGGTGGTTTCGGCACAGGCCGCCGATCAGGCGGCTCGCATCAGCGCCGAGACCGCCGATGCTCAGGCGACCTTGGCGGCGCTATCGGCCGAGGCGGCAGCGGCTCAGGCCGTCAGCAATGCGGCCGCGCAAGCGGTGGAAGCGGCGGTCTCGGTGATCAGCGATGCCGCCAATCCCCGCAAGGTCTTCTTTCGACAACGCATTCTTGGACTCTGGTGAAGGAGCACCCCATGGCCACCTTGCGCAATGCCGCCGATGCCATCATCAACCGCGCCGAAGCTGCCGCTGCCGGAGCTTCGGCGGAAGACCTCGTCTACCTCGCCAAGGCCACCGAGGCGGTGGGCGTCAGCTCGGTGGTCGGCTTCATCAACGCCACCTCGGAAATGCAGAACGCCCGTATCCTCGCCACCGGCGACGAGCAGAACGGCCGCGTCATCGCCACCGGTGATTCCGAAGTCGCCCGGGTGGTGCAGACCATGGGCGACGCTGTCGGTGTGATATCTACAAAGGGCGACCTTCTCTGGCACAGCGGCAGCGGCGCCGCGCGGCTGCCGGTGGGATCGAGCGGCCAGGTGCTGCAGGTGGGAACGGGCGGCCAGCTCCAGTGGGGCGCCTCCAAGGTCATCAACACCTATCACCACTTCTTCGCCGATATCACCCGAACGACCTGGGGCTCCAAGGGCAATCTGCTGACCGGCTCGACCTTCACCTACACGCCGGTGCGCCCCGGCTCGTGGTTCTGGGTCGATCACCGCATCCATTTCTCGACCAACCAGAGCTATACCGCCACCGAGATCATGGTCAACGTGGCCGGCGGCGGCTGGCAGGTGACGACCTCCATGCCGCTGAAGCGGGGCGCCGAGAACTGGACCAATCTGGGTGGCAGCCACTATTACGGCGGGTCCGGCAGCGGCTATCACGGCGACGGCAACAGCCCCTACAAGGTGGTCGGCTCGGTGCTGATCGCCCCCGCCTATGCCGCCGGCCAATCCATGGTGTTCGGCGTCACCGCCTGGTGTCAGGGCAGTTCCTGGTTCTCGGTAAACGAATCCTACAACCAGAACACCTATGTCGCCCGCTACGGCTGGTCGGAAGTCCACGTCTTCGAACTGCAGGCCCCGGCATAAGGAGCACCGCTATGCCCGAGATCGACATCGCCGCACTGGCCGCGACCATCCCCACCTGGAAGGTCTGCCAGCGCTTCTATTCCGACGTGCCCGTCACCAGCACCCAGGACCATCCCGACGCGCCCGAACAGATCCACTGGCCCAACGGCTTCGACGCCCCCACCGAGGAGCAGATCCTCGCCCACAAGGTGGCGCTGGCCGAGGAACTGGTGGCGACACAATACCGCCAGGATCGCGCCGCCGCATTCGCCCAGCGCCCCCTCGGCGACCAGTTGGACGCCATCATCAAGGGGCTGAAGGCCGCCCAGGCGGCCGGCGTCGAACTGCCTGCCGACACCGCCCATCTGATCGCCTGGAGCGACGGCATCAAGGCGGCCCATCCCAAGCCCCCGACGGCGGAGCCGTCTTCGAGCGAACTGCCGGCAAAGCCGGCGGAGACGGCCAATGGCTGAGGTGCAAGCTCCCGACATCTGGGCCGGCGTTGCCACCCAGTATGTCGGCGCCTGGGGGCAAGCGGCTCCCGTGGTCCAGGTCGCCGCCATCGCCGCCACAGTGATCATCGTCGGCATCGTCGCCTGGGCGTGGTCGCGAAAGAGGGGGGCGCCGGATACGTCCGGCGTGCCCGTCGAGGCCTTCGCCCATGTGGTCGAGGAGCAGGCCCGTCAGACCGAGGCCCTGCGCTCGGCGGTCGAGGGCCTGTCCGAGATCGTCCACCAGATCCGCCTGCTGCTGGAAGCCCGCACCCTGTGTCCCTATGGCGAGGACCGGCGGGATGCCTGATCCGGCTCTCAGCCAAGCGCTGAAGGAGGCGTTCGCCTCCGCCCCCAGCGGTACGGTAATCCTGGATACGCTGGAAATCTGGCATCCCAGCTTCACCGAGCCGATCCGGGTGGTCCGCGACCATGCCGATCTCACCGCCCGGTTGGAGGCCGGTGCGCCCCGCGACGGCGGCAAGCAGGTGACCTTCGCCGCACTGGCTTTCGAATTCTCGCCGCCGCCTGTGGATACCGCTCCGGTGCCGGAAATCACCGTCACCCTCGACAATGTCGGCAGCGACATCACCGATGCCCTTGAGGGCGCAGCCATCAGCCAGCAGGTGATTGAGATCACCTGGCGGCCCTATCTCTCCACCGATCTCGACGGCCCCCATATGGACCCGCCCATCACCATGACCCTGACCGATGTCGAAGCCGACACGATGAGGGTCACGGGGCGTGCCCGCATGCTGGACGCCGGCAACAAGTCCTTCCCCTCCATCACCTATACCGCCCAGCGCTTTCCCGGACTGGCGCGGTAATCGTTGCAGGGCGCTGCCCTGTACCCGCCAGGGACTCGGTCCCTGGACCCCATTCCTTCGAGGGCATCATGCATTGGGCTGCCGCCACTATCGGCTTGCCGTGGTCCAGCCACGGCAGCGGGCCGGACTCGTTCAATTGCTGGGAATTCGTCCGCATGGTGCAGGCCCGACATTTCGGCCGCCTGCTGCCCGAGATCTGTAATCCCAAAGACATGCTGGTCATGGGCCGGACCTTCCGCGACCACCCCGAGCGGCGGCGGTGGCCCAAGGTGCCCGATCCCATGGAAGGCGACTGCGTCCTGCTGCGCCGCTCCCGCCATCCCATCCATGTGGGCATCTGGTTGGAGGTCGATGGTGGCGGCGTCCTGCATTGCGCCGAGGGTGCCGGGGTCGTGTTCCAGCGTTCGGACGCGCTCAGCCTCAACGGCTGGGCGATCGAGGGCTTCTATCGGTTTTCGCCATGACCGCCTCCATCGTCATCGTCACCAATCCGTTCGAGCCGGTGGCCAGCCGCTCGGTTCATGCGGTGGAGTCTGGCTCCACTGTAGGCGCCCTGCTGCTGGATTGCGGCATCGCCGAGGATTGCTGGCCCGACGGGCCGGAAATCCTGATCGGCGGCATGACGGTGCCGGTCGGCATCTATGCCGTCCGGGCCATCGTGGACGGCGAGGTCGTCACCGTCATTCGCTGGCCCCGGGGCGGCGGGGGCGGTGGTGGGGGCGGCAAGAACCCCATGCGGATCGTACTGACCATCGCGGTGATGGTGGCCGCCATCTATCTGGGCCCCATGGCGGCGGTGGCCATGGGCTACACCGCCACCGGCACCGCCGCGGCGATGGCCACCGCCGGCATCGCCATGGTCGGCTCGGTGCTGATCAACACCGTGATTCCGGCGCCCAAGCCGTCGATGCCGTCGCTCAACTGGGGCGGCAGCGGCAGCGCGCCGGCCCCCAGTCCGACCTATTCGCTCCAGGCTCAGGGCAACCAGGGTCGATTGGGCCAGCCGATTCCGGTGATCTATGGCCGCCACCTGATCTATCCCGACCTCGCCGCCGAGCCCTACCAGGATTACGTCGGCGGCGAGCAGTACCTCTACCAGCTTCACGTCATCGGCCAGGGCGAGTATGCGGTCGAGCAGATCCGCATCGAGGACACGCCCATATCGTCCTTCGAGGAGGTGCAGACCGAGATCGTCCCGCCCGGTTCCCCGGTGACGCTGTTCGAGCCGGACGTGGTCACCGCCGCCGAAATTGCCGGCCAGGAACTGATTGCTCCCAATCTGGTGGCCTCCGGCGACGATGGCTTCGTCGGCCCGTTCACCGCCAACCCGGTGGACACTTCGGCGGGTGCGTTGGGCATCGACGTGGTGATGCCCCGTGGCCTCTATTACGCCAATGACGGCGGCAGCCTCGATAGCCGCACCGTCCAGTGGCAGGTCGAAGCGCGCGCCATCGATGCCGACGGCGAGGCTCTTGCGGGCTGGTCGGTGCTGGCGACCGAAAGCTACTCCGCCGCCAGCAATACCGCCATCCGTTTGTCCTTCCGCTATGCGGTGGCGCCGGGCCGCTATGAGGTCCGTCTCAAGCGACTGGACACCAAGGACACCGCCGAACGCGCCGGCCATGAAATCCGCTGGGGCGCCCTGCGCTCATATCTCACCGGTCAGCCTGATTTCGGCGCCGTCACCTTACTGGCGGTCAAGATGCGCGCCACCGACAATCTATCTCAGCGCTCCAGCCGCATGATCAATGTCATCGCCACCCGCAAGCTGCCGGTGTGGTCGGAAGCGGGCGGTTGGTCGGCCCCGCAGCCGACCCGTTCCATCGCCTGGGCCTTCGCCGATGCCTGCAAGGCCGATTATGGCGCCAAGCTGGCCGACAGCCGCATCGACCTCAAGACGCTCGCCACCCTGGATGCCGTTTGGGCTGCCCGTGGCGATTTCTTCGACGCGGTGTTCGACACCAGCATGACGGTTTGGGAGGCGCTGACCCGCATCGCCCGCTGCGGCCGCGCCGTGCCCATCCAGCAAGGCGGCATCGTCCGAATTATCCGTGATGCGCCCCAGACCATGCCGGTGGCCATGTTCGGGCCGCGCAACATCGTCAAGCGCTCGTTCAAGATCAAATACGTCATGCCCGGCGAGGACACTGCCGACGCGGTGACGGTGGAGTATTTCTCCTCCCGGACCTGGAAGCCCGACGAGACGACGGCGAAGCTGGCGGATTCCCGCGGCGATAACCCGGCCAAGGTGAATCTGTTCGGCTGCACCGCCAAGGACCACGCTTGCCGAGAAGGTCTCTATATCGCCGCCAACAACCGCTACCGCCGCCGCCTGGTCACCTTCCGCACCGAACTGGAGGGCATGATCCCCACCTATGGCGACCTGATCGCCGTTACCCACGACATGCCCCGCTGGGGCCAGGGCGGCGAGGTGATCGACCACCAGGGCGACGTGCTGGCCCTGTCCGAGCCTTTGGTCTGGACCGAGGGCGCCAGCCATTACCTGGCGCTGCGTCGCCGCGACGGTGGACTGGCCGGGCCGTTCCGGGTACAGGCGGTGACCGGCGATGCAGCCAAAGTCCGCGTCCTCGATCCCCTGACCGTCACCCCCTATACCGGCGGCTCGGAGGAGCGGACGTATTTCTCCTTCGGCCCTGGCCAGGCCTGGGCGCAGACCGCCCGCATTCTGGCCATCCGCCCCCGCGCCGAGCAGGTCGAGATCGTCGCCGTCGCCGAGGATTCCCGCGTCCACGTAAATTAGAGGTTCTCATGCTGTCCGCAGACATCCTGCGTGCCGCCCTCCCGGCGGCGCGGCCCACCGATATTGCCCGCTTCGCCACCCCGCTGACCGAGGCCTGCGCCGAATGGAGCATCGACACGCCCCTGCGGCTGGCGGCCTTCCTGGCCCAGATCGCCCACGAAAGCGGCCAGTTGCGCGCCCTGGTCGAAAACCTGAACTACTCCGCCGAAGCCCTGCTGCTGGTGTTCCCCCGCCACTTCGATGCGAGCCAGGCCACCGCCTATGCCCGCCAGCCGGAACGCATCGGTTCCAAAGTCTATGCCAACCGCATGGGCAATGGCTACGAGACCTCCGGCGATGGCTGGCGCTATCGCGGGCGTGGCCTGATCCAGGTCACCGGCAAGGCGAACTATGCCGCCTGCGGCACCGCCCTCGGCCTCGACCTGATCGCCCAGCCCGAGCTGCTGGAACAGCCCGCTCCCGCCGCCCGCTCGGCCGGATGGTTCTGGCACAGCAACCGCCTCAACGGACCAGCCGATGCCCGCGACATCGAAACCATCACACGGCGCATCAACGGCGGCCTCACCGGACTCGACGACCGCAAGGCCCACTACGCCCGCGCCTGTGCCGCCCTGGAGGTGTCCCATGAACTTGCTTGATCTCCTCGGCGATGCCGCCGCCATCGCCGTCAATCCGGTCGCCGGTCTCGCCAAGGTAGCGCTGGATGTGATCCCCGATATCGCCAGCCTGTTCGGCGACGATGCCGAGACGGCGGTGGACAAGCTGGCCGACACCGTCCGCGCCATCACCGGCACCGACGATCCCGGCAAGGCCCGCGAGGCTCTGGCCGATCCCACTCTGGTGTTTCAGCTTCGCTCCCAGGCCCAGGCGTTTGCCCACGAGGAGCGGATGCAGCAGATGGCCGGCGCGCTCACCACCCTGACCGCGACCCTGGCCGACCGTCAGAACGCCCGTGCCAGGGACAGTGAGTTCATCAAGGCCGGCCGCAGCAACACCCGCGCCAACGTCCTGCTGGTCACCGCCGGTATGGGCATCATCGGCGGAATCGCCTTCATGGTGTTCGGCCAGGTCGATGGCAACACCGCCGTCGGCGGCTGCATCATTTCGGTGGTGACGTTGCTGGCAGGTAAGTTCGCTACCGC
The DNA here is from genome assembly GCF_902729445.1 of Magnetospirillum sp. LM-5. Lineage (NCBI taxonomy): Bacteria > Pseudomonadati > Pseudomonadota > Alphaproteobacteria > Rhodospirillales > Rhodospirillaceae > Magnetospirillum > Magnetospirillum sp. LM-5. The sequence continues at coordinate 38,808 of NZ_CACVCE010000022.1, forward strand.
GTTCGACTTCGAGTTCGGCGGATCGGCGGATTCAGAGCAAACCCGCACCCTGCTGGCGCAGGCACCGCCGATCATCGGGAAATAGAGCGCATCGTTTCAAGTACTGCGGCCGGCCGGGAGGCTTTCTCCCGGTCGGCCGCTATTTTGTGTTTTCCGGCCTGCGTATGTGGCAGGCCGCTGATGGGCTCCGGACGGGGCCGCCGTCATCCCCACCGCCACCATTGATCCGTCCCGTACGACGGCGTCTCCGGTGGTCCCCGCGCTTATCGGGTCCGGGTCCCCGTATCGAGAATTCTACCGGTCCAGAGTCCGGGCATCGCTGCTGACCGCCTCCAGGATACCGCGCATCTCCATGGCCAGTTCGGCGTGATGACGGTCGATATAATCGGCCACCGCCTCGTTGCGGAACAGCTTGGCGACATATCCCTTGGTCACCACCAGACTGAGCATGATGTCGCCCAGGCTGTCCTCGACCGAGCGATAGTCGCGCCGCAGGCGTTCCATTTCGTGTTCCATGCGGGCGATATCGGTGGCCGACATCCCCTCCAGCTTCTTGGGCTTCGCCGGATCGGCCAGCTGCTCGGGCCGGGTTGCGGCCAGCAGCACCTTGGCATAGGAGAGGGTGAAGCGGTTGGCCGAGATCATCATTTCCACCGCATCGATCTGGCGAAATGGCTTCATCTTGCGCAGGACGGGAAAAATCGCTGGCACCACCATGCGATCCTTCAGCAGATCGACCACTTCGGGGGCGATGCCATCCAGCATGCTGCGCCGCTCCTGAATCCGCTTCACGTCCACCGCCAATCCCTCGGCGATGTCCTTGGCCGACACTCCCTTCTCGATGGCCTGCAACAGCATCCGGTGTTCCTGGATCGCTGTCATCCGCGCGATCCGCCGGTTATAGGTAAATCCCTCGTCATCGGTGGAGACCAGGCAGCGTGCTTCGGCTGCCCCGATCTCCCGCAGGGCCGCCAGGCGAAGATGGCCNCAATCCCTCGGCGATGTCCTTGGCCGACACTCCCTTCTCGATGGCCTGCAACAGCATCCGGTGTTCCTGGATCGCTGTCATCCGCGCGATCCGCCGGTTATAGGTAAATCCCTCGTCATCGGTGGAGACCAGGCAGCGTGCTTCGGCTGCCCCGATCTCCCGCAGGGCCGCCAGGCGAAGATGGCCGTCCAACAGGATGTAAGGGCCGGACCGCTCCTTCGCCTTCTCGGGATACACAGCCAAGGGCTCGACCAGCCCGACCTGGCGAATGGACGCCAGGATGCTGCGGAATTTCGGGGTCTTAAGGACTTCCTTGCCCACCGCCTTGGTCGGCAGGATGCGCTCCAGCGGCAATGTAATGGTTTTGCCCTCGAAGCCAAGCCGGATACCGGTCATGACGCCTCTCCTTTCAGGCGATCCGCCAGCGGCTTGGGCATGTCAATCAGTCCTTCCGCCCGCAGCAGGGTGCGGAAATGCTCGTCGGCCAGCAGGCGGCGCAGCGCCGAGGTCAGCAGGATCAGTCGTTGCTCGCCGATGTCGGTCTTGCGGATCAGCATCTGCTGGCGGTGGACCTCTTCCTGGTAGACCTGGGCAAGCCGTCGCGGGGAAGGAGGCTGGTCCTTGCCCGGCAATTTGTGGCCATAGGCCTTCCCCATCAGCTTGCGGCGCTCGATCAGGCGCCGGACCTTGAGAAGCTGAGGGCCTTTCAAGGTTCCGTCCTGGTAGGCATCCATCAGGCTGTGCTGCAGGGCGGAATCGTCGCTGTGGGCGATCTGGCTGGCCAGATAGATGGGCATCCAGCCCCTTTCCACCGCGGCGATCAACCGGTCCTCGCCTTCGCGCAGCAGAAGCAGGATTTCCGAGATATAGGTCGGATCGAGCCCGGTCTTGGCGCCGATCTCGGGGGAAGTGTAGCCGCGATCCTCCATGATGCGGATGGCGGTCAGCAGGTCGCGGTTGGTGTGCTTGCGCCGCGCCATGTTCTCGATCAGGCCGCGCAAGTACGCCTCGACCTCGGAGGTGTTCTCGATCAGGGCGGGGATCGTCGTCTCCCCCAGCGCCATGACGGCTTCCAGGCGCCCCTGGCCGCAAATCAGATCGTATTTCGGACCATTTTCATCGGTCCCCGTCCGCCGGACCGTGATTGGCCGCTTCAGCCCCACCGAGGCGATGCTGTCCACCAGGGCGGCGAACATCTCTCGGTTGCGGCTGCGGGGATTGGCGACACGGATTCGATCGACCGGAATCATGTGGATCAGCGCCGGATCCGCTTCCTCCGTCATCACGCCACCTCGCGCAGGGCGATACGCCGGGTCAGATCGAAGAGGCGCTCCAGGGAGGTGAAGCGATAGGCGTCGAGGCCGATGCCGTTGTCCTCGGCCAGACGCAGCCGCGTCACGGTCATGTCGATGGACGGCAGCAGGTAATAGTCCAAGATGTCGCGGTTGCCGGGTGCCATCCGCACCGCCACGGTGATGTCAGGCAGCAGGCCGGTCTCCAGCCGGATGGTCCAGCGATGAGCGCCGGCCTTGGTGGTCTCGCAGCGGGCAATGACCAGCGAGAGGGAGAACTCCTCGTTCACCACCACGAGATCGTTTTCCAGCTCGCGGCGGACCGAGCCGCCCAGGTCCCGGATGCGGCGCAGACTGTCCTCGACCACGGTCGGAAACATCCGGCGGAGATGGCGGTTGTCCTCGATATAGGCGTAGTCGCGGCCGGGATCGTAGCCGACCAGGGCATAGGCCCGCAGCAGGCTGCCGAAGCGGTGGCGGATGGCGCCGCTGGAAGGTCCATCGCGGGCCTCGTCGATGACGATGGCCGACAGCAGCCCGTGCCGCGCATGCAGGGCTTTCAGGTGGTCCAGGATCTCCTCATCGGAAAACCGCCGCGACCGCTCGACGATGATCGCCTGCGCTGCCCGGTAGTCCTGGAGTTCGACGATGGGGGTGAATACACCTTCGGCCCGGATCCACTCTTCCGGCGGATTTCTGACCCGCTGAGCCTTCAGGGCA